>JARRRJ010000523.1:0-4575 GCA_037380865.1 Sedimentisphaerales bacterium | reverse complement strand
TATTGCGTTCTGCGTATTGCATATATCGGCCGGCCTGAGCGATTCTATCCAGGAGGTTTCATTATTATTACTGCGACTTCGTCAAGCTCCTTGAGCTTCCATGCCGGAGTGACTGTGACATTCCATAGCAAAGGCGCGTTATAATCTTTGTCCAATGTGGTAATTGTCCCGATAATCACAGGCGGATCGAGAATGAAAACCTGTTGGCCATTCTGAATTTTCACTTCTGTCGATACGTTAAGTATTCGCGCAGTACCGTCTCCATTACCCTGCATCATCCAATTTGTCTCGAGTCCATCAATTTTTACCGGTGTTTTGGAATCCGGATTGGTAATAAGCTGGACTTTAGCATATCCTGTTTGAGGAAGTATATCAGCAATTCTGCCAATTATGCTGTTGTTTCTGGCCATGACGAATTGCCCTATTGCAAGTCCGCTGGTTCCCCTCAATCTTATCGTTAATTCGTTCCTCTGGCGATCGGCCGTGGCCGGGATGATATTGCCCAGGATAAATTCCACATTTTTCCCGATGTAACTGTTATATAAGCCGTAAAGTCTGTTAAATTCCAGCCGCTGCTCCCTGAGCGTTTTATCGAGATTGGCATAGCGATTTTGAAGCTCTTCATATTTTTTTCTCGGAACTGTATCATCGAGCCTTTGCTGCGTGCTGGATGAAAGGGACATATTGCTCCCCATACTTAGAGGAAAGCTGAAAATGTGAGCGAATGCAAGCTGGAATTTATTCGAGAAATTCTGAGGTGCCAGGTAGAAAATCGAGCTTGCGAGCATGAGCCAGGTGAAGAGCATCCTTCTCGATATAAAGCCTCGCTTGTTTGTGTCGTTGCCTGAAATCCCGACTATCATTTGCTTCCATGCCATTTTAGTACTTCGTGTCACGGGCTGGAAGCCCATGATACGTAATTATTCCCATCCGTATTCACTATGGTCCATAGTGTCTTTCCAGATTTCCAGATTCTCAAGATATACGCTTGTGCCTCGAGCGACGCAGCTCAACGGGTCTTCGACTGCTTCGACTTTCAAGCCGGTAGCATTTGCCAGAACAGTATCCATTCCACGAAGAAGCGAGCCTCCACCGCAGATGTGAATGCCGTTGTCTATCAGGTTACCGAATCGATGATTGTAGCAATCGGGTCGCGCAAAGCTTCGCGTATTTCCTCGCTGGTTATTACTATTTTTCTTGGAAGACCTGAAATAGTATCCCGACCTGCTATTTCCATGGTCAACTCTTCTTCCAGCGGAGCGGCTGAACCAATCTGGATTTTAACTTTTTCAGCTCTTGCTTCACCTATGAGCAGATTGTAGGTTTTCTTTAGATGATTTATGACTGCTTCGTCCATATCGTCGCCGCCAATGCGAATCGATTCTGCCGTAGCGATATCTGCAAGACTCATAATAGCAACTTCGGTTGTCCCTCCTCCGATATCGACGACCATGGAAGCAGTCGGATCAGTTATGGGAAGACCTGCGCCGATTCCAGCTGCCATAGGCTCATCAACAAGGAAAACTTTTCTTGCGCCCGCGCGTTCGGCACTATCGATAACCGCTCTGCGTTCGACTGCGGTAATTCCGCTTAGGACGGCTATTACAACGCGAGGTCGGACCAGGCCTCCTCGTCCATGGACTTTACGAATGAAATAGCCAAGCATCGCTTCTGTGATTTCGAAATCGCTGATTACTCCGTCTTTCAAAGGTCTTATCGCGCTTATCGAACCGGGGGTTTTCCCGAGCATTTCTCGCGCTACAAGACCAACGGCTTCGCCGTTGTTGAGAACGATGTTCGTTCCTTTGCGAACAGCTACTACGGAAGGCTCGTTGAGGACTATACCTTTGTCGCGGACACAAACTAAGGTAGAGCAGGTACCAAGGTCGATACCCATATCCATACTGAACCAGCCAAGGAATGTGTCCAGCAGCACCTTAGACTCCTTTCTTAAAAAAACAAGGCTTCTGCAAAAGAAGAATCTATGCCCGCCAATCAACCTCAGTAGGCGGGTCCGAAGAAACTCGAATCTAACGATTTTCTTCGTTCAATCAGTTATCCTGTGATAACCTTCAAGCCTTAAATACCTTATATTTGTGATTTTAGAAAGAAAAAACTGAAATGGAAGAAAATTTTCTTTCTAAAAGCATGCCTAATCTCAATATACTACTACCAGAGTTTTCCTAACGACTCTCTTATATATACTGAAACTGAAATTGTCAATAGAGAATTATCGAGGTGTAACAATTTGGAAAATTGTCTCGTATTGTGTATAACACAGGAAAGTGACAAGCCCCGAAGCTGCCAGGACCACACCGAGGGCTATTGCTAACAGCGCCGTGTAAAGGTTGTCGGGCACTGAAATTTTCTTGTCGCGAGCTGGAATAATCGGGCTCATAAAGCGTAAAACAAGGTATGGTATTCCACGATATCGCCTGCTCTTGGAATATCTTCACTAACAAGGTCGAAATAACCTGACGCCTGATCAGCATCAGTGCTGAAGACGACAATATCACAAATATATTTATCGCTGCGAATAACGTGGAATACCATACCTTGTTTTACGCCGTTGGCCGAACCGATGGATATGGAAGCCAGGGACTCGTTTGCCTTTACCTCGCTAATAACACCTTCCAAATCCAGATCTGTAACAGGAGGAACCGGCTGTGCCGGGCCGGGTATCTGTGTTACGGCAGCAGGCATGACGGCTGTTTTGCCAACTTGCTGCATATTCTGGTCCAACTGATTCTGAAGTTGTGCATTTAGCTCCGTCAGCCGCTTTATCTCTGCACTATTTTGCTCTAACGTGGCATCCTGGGCCATAATCCTTTCGGTCAAATCATTGATGTTCGCTTCATTCGTTCTTTTGGTATTCTCGAGATCAGCGACTTTGGTTTGCGCTTCTTTCAGCATCTGCGCGTTCAGTGCAACGGTTTGCAGGTTATTAGATACTACCGAAGCATTGTTTTCTAATCTTGTCTGGGCATTTTCAAAATCTATTTTGTATTTATCCCTCTCAGTAGTCAACTGCTTGATTTCATCTGTCAAAGCGTCAATTCTGCTGCTGTGCGTGGTAGCATTGTTACTAATTGTTTCGTTGAGACGATTTACGTCTTCCTCCAAAGCTTCTTTCTGTTCCGTTAGCGAATTTATGTTACTTCTACGCTGTTCCCATTGTTTTTTGTAATTGGTAGCGGTACCAACATAAGTCACAACTATTCCGCAGAGGAAGATTGAGGAAACTGTAAGTAAGACTATCAGGATTTTCGTAAGCGTGCTCAAAACAAGCCCCTTTCAATATAGAATTGTGTTTTCTATTCACCCACTACCATAATGTTGGGTCCTCACGCGAAAAGTTGCCCGAAAAGGCGTCCTCCTCGCTTATGCTGACTATCTTGTAAATCCGACATTTCTTCGCAAAAAGCTATGAAACATCACCACATGCCTTGTCGTCAGACATTTATAACATTATTTTACGTTTAAAAGCGAAAAAGGTCAAGTGATTTTTGGCAAATGGCCCAAATTAAATCGATGCTGTCCTGAGGTATTTCAATGCCCGATAATAGAGGGATTTGCAGTAGTGCTATTTGGTGGATGAGCGCAGGACCGCCTTAGCTGCCGCGAGACGCACGAAAGGTGACTCATTCTTCATAAGATCAGGCAGGAATTTTGTCAGGTCGGAAGTTCCGATTTCGCCTATCGCCAACGCCGCGAGCGTGTTTATGCGTTCCCTGGATTGGAAATCGGGGCTCATATTGAGTTTGTTCTGAAAGACTTCGAGGACCGCTTTCCGACCGCTCTTGTTATTCATTTTGCCCAGTTGTTCTGCGGCTGCCAGGCGAATTTCGGGAACAGGGTCTTCAAGCAAAGTCAGCAAAGCATTTTCTGCCTGTGGTGTGCCGAGAGTGCCCATGGCTTTTGCGCCTGTAATCCTCACATCTGCATAGGCACTTATGAGCATTCCCCAGAGCGTCTCGTAGATTTTCTGGTCCCCGAGCATCGCGATGGCTTCAGCGGCCTGATAATGAACCATATCGCTTGATGCCGGGTCTTTCATAAGCTGATAAAGCAGTTGTACGGAGCTTTTATCGCCGCTTTTGCCGAGAAGCAAAGCAGAATTGGCTTTAATTATCTGGTTTACATTATCGGCTACGGATTGACGAAGAACCTTTAAATATTCGGGGTAACCCAGCTTTGCCATAGCATAGGAAGCCGCGATTATCACGTTTGGATCGTTGTCTCTCAACAATTCATTCACACTGTTTATCGCAGGCGTAAAGTGCATTTCGCCAACCGCAGCGCACGCCGCGAACCTGACCGGCACGTATGGATCCTGGAGTAACTTCTGAATTGTAGGCAGGTAGTTTTCCCTGCCTGTAGTCGCCGCTATCTCAATTGCGTTCACTCTGACAACGGGATTATCGGAGCTTAAAGAGTCGCTGATAATTCGAAATGCTTCCGATTGTGTCTGGCTCATACCCTGATTCGGGTTATGAATTTGTTGCGCGCAGCCGAAAAATCCAACAGCCGGCAGCAAG
Source organism: Sedimentisphaerales bacterium (assembly GCA_037380865.1). Taxonomy (GTDB): domain Bacteria; phylum Planctomycetota; class Phycisphaerae; order Sedimentisphaerales; family Anaerobacaceae; genus JAFGPS01. Next base: position 37 of record JARRRJ010000523.1, on the reverse strand, counting down.
AGAACTAAACTCCAGATCAGGCGTCCTGACCTGGTAC
>JARRRJ010000522.1:0-2669 GCA_037380865.1 Sedimentisphaerales bacterium | reverse complement strand
CTAAACTCTGAAAAGACGTTTGAAGCGATATGGATTCTGTCTCTAGGCAACCATCTGAAAATTCCGTTGGTAGGATGTTTGACCGGATTGCACCTGTTTATGACAAGCTGAATCATATATTATCTTTCGGACTGGATTTTTTCTGGCGAAGCAGACTTGCCGGGCTGGTTGACAAAAACAGACAACTGAAAGTCCTCGACCTGGCTGTGGGGACAGGCGATTTATTGGTCACAGTTTTGCGAAAGAATCGCAACATTATCGAAGCTACAGGTCTGGATGTCTCGGAAAACATGCTGACAATCTGCCGCAAGAAAATCGCCCGATATAATCTGAAAAACAAAGTGAATCTTGTCTGTGCCGATGCGAGCTGCACGATCCTGTCCGATAATGCGTTTGACATTGTTACTATGGGATTCGGACTCAGAAACACACCGGACAGTTTAAGAATCCTTAAGGAAATTTTCCGCATGTTGAAATCCGGCGGGGCCGCTCTAATACTGGAATTTTCGATGCCGTCGAATCGAGCCGCAAGGTTCTTTTATCTCCTCTACCTGCGCCGCTGCGTGCCTTTTATCGGTCGTATCATCTCCGGGGACAAAGACGCCTATAAATACCTGAACACAAGTATCGAAAAATTCAACATGGAAGACGTCTCTTCTTCGATGCGAAAAGCAGGTTTCGAAAATGTGAAAAGAATCCCAATGACTTTCGGCATAGTGTGCATCTATAGAGGATCGAAAACCAGCAGATGATTTTTCTTTTTACATTTAAGATTACCTTCAGTACGTTCGATGTATAAACAGCTGTTTTTGCTTGATTTTTGACACTGAATCCTGTAGAATAATGGTTTATAATCAGCATCAAGACAGAAGATTTTCTGAGTCTTTTTCGAAAAGCTTTTTTGTGAATCTGGAGGTATTCATAATATGAATAATAGAGTTGTAATATCGTTGGTTTTACTCTGCACTCTTTCCTTGTGCTGCGCACCCAAACCGGTGTCCGAGTCGCAGAAGCCCGTGAAAGTAAAAATCGAAGGTAATGTCGATCCTAACACGCTGGCAGTTGTTACTCTCAGACTTAAAGGTGACACCCTGACTGGAACTCCGAAAGTCGTCTCAGCTAATGACACGTCAGCCGCTCTCTTCGAGAGAGTAGGATCAGCAGAATATATCCAGCAGGTCACGGAAGATACGTGGGTTTCTATCTTAACTCCCGGCGAATCTTACGTAATAGGTTGGATTGTCGAAGACAACAAACTGTTCGGATATTGTTCGGAACCTTTTGTTGCCGAAAAAGACATCGAAGTAACATTCTCTCCCGGGATGCCGCTGACTCTCCAATATGACCTGACAAAGACAGAAGAAGGCGTTACTACTTTTCCCGCAATTTTTATGCTCTACAGAAAAGCTGAAAATGACGGAAACACTTCCTTAATATCGTGGGGCGTGTCCCAAACAATCGAAGAGCCGAAAGTCATCAAAGTAGGCGGGTTGGCGGCGGGAACTTACCAGGTTTTCGTACAGGCCGTGGAAGCAGACGAATGCATAACTTCGAGAATACGTTTTCTTTACGACAGGCGCTTTGTTGATATCAGCGCTTCAAAAGATAATCGTTTCGAAGTCCAATTTCCGGTTCTTGACACAACAGTCGAGGATGGTGACGTCACAGTCAGAGGCAGGGTGCATAACTCCGCCGGAGAAATTCTTCCCGGCGAAAAGATACGACTGGTTCCCTACGGTAGCGACAGGTATCCCAGATTCGATCTATACTATCCTGATGTTGTTTCGGATTCCGATGGCAATTTCGAGTTTAAAGGCGTCCGTCCCGGCATTTCTGCCGTGATACAAAGTATGGGTGCAACTGCAAACCTTCAGAATACTATAATGACCAGGAATGCTTCTTTATGGCTGGATTTCCTCGTTGGAGTATTGAACGTGCAATTATCCACCGGCTATGCACTACCGGAATTTGGTGTAGCCTGGATGGATGGGCAGAGCCCGACTGGAAGCTTGCATGGAGATATGTACGACAAAATCGCTGTCGCGTCGATGCAAGCCGTTCCGAATGGGAAGATTCGGTCAAGAAATCAGGCCTGAATTCAATTCGGTACTGCTGGTATGATCTGAAGAATATATCGGGTTTTAACAGACCGATACCTTACTATATGGTTACTGATAAAAAAGGAATTCTACGAGCACAGGGCAATAGCCTTGATATTCGCGCAGAGCTAAAGAAATTGCTCGAAGCCACCGAGTAGCAGAACATCTTCAGGCTCCGCGTTGACATGGAAGTGAACTTGAATGCCATATAATCATAATGATTTGAATGGAACGACAGTTTTGGTAATGGGCCTCGGGCGATTCGGAGGCGGCCTCGACGCCGCACAATTCGCCGCGCAAGCCGGAGCGAAAGTGATTGTGACCGATTTAGCTTCTCCTGAGAAGCTTGCCCATTCCGTAATGGAGCTCGGGACACATTCCAACATCGAATTTCATCTTGGCTCGCACGAGGAAGAAGATTTTAGAACCTCAGATATTGTCATCGCAAATCCCGCCGTACCTGGCAACAATAGATTTCTGCAAGTAGCCCGCGATGCAGGCAAACATGTCACTGCGCAGATCAATATATTCTTCTAGCTGTGCCCGGAAAAAATAATCGGAATCACAGGC
>JARRRJ010000521.1:0-2878 GCA_037380865.1 Sedimentisphaerales bacterium | reverse complement strand
GAATGATCATTCCTTACATATATAATTTGCGCCAAATCAGTCAAAAGTGTCGAGAAAAATTGCAAAATTTCACTGTGAATCCAAATGAGCTATTTTATGACAGCAAAATATTATAGGAAGAAGTAGCTCGCAGGTCATAAAAATTAAAGCAATTTTTTGCTCTCGCTATCAATAAAAACAGCCGTAAACACGACAATCTCTCTTTTCAATGCATTATCTTGTGATTTTCCCGGCGGTTCTCGTTAAGTAGTGTTTCTTTTTTGCCGATTCGTGTGCATTGAAAGAAATTAAGATTGGGGGAATTTGAGGATTGACAATGGAAGACTCTAACGAACGAAGACGAGAACAAAGACTGCGTTACTACTGGCCGATCTGGTTTTCGGAAAACCCGGACTACTCGCTTACCCAGGGACAAATGGTTGATGTATCGAGTTCAGGAGCGGCGTTTACATGCTACGCGGATCACGGCTGTCCTTACCCGGGTCAGTATCTCACAGCTCGTTTTAGTGTTCCAAAGTATGGCTGCGACGACTCCTTCGACGTAGCAGACTTTGCAAGGTCCGGTCACGTCTGCCGCGTCGATAACATAAATCCGTTCTTACGCCGTATTGCAATACAGTTTACGGACCCCCTCCCATTCAAACCAGGCGAGCAGTTTACCGCCGTGAATGATGATCAGCAATAACACACATGTCTTTTTGCTGTCTCGGTTTTTCCTGACGGTGACATTTCTCAGAGCCAAAATCTTTGCGATTTGTTAATTGTCGTTTATTTCAGATTTTATCTGGTTCAAGAGATTTATCGCTTCGAGCGGCGTGAGATTGTTAATGTCAGTTGAAGTGAGCTTGTCGAGAATGTTTTTGTTCTTCTGGACGAAGAGGATTTCATCACTCGATTCTATTGTTTTATGTTTGGAGAGATGTTCTCCTGTGGCTTCTCTCTGGAAAGTGCTTTCAAGCTCATCGAGGATTTCCTTACTTCGCTCCAGAATAGTCTTCGGAATCCCTGCTAATTTCGCAACGTGAATGCCATAGCTTTTGTCGGTTCCTCCGGGGAGGATTTTGTGGAGGAAAATTACCTCGTCCATCCATTCGCGTACGGCTACGTTGCAGTTTTTTATATTGGAAAAAAGTTCAGCCAATTCAGTAAGCTCGTGGTAATGCGTCGCGAAAAGAGTGCGGCATTTTATCTTATTTGCGATATGTTCTGTAATCGCCCAGGCGAGTGACAGACCGTCATACGTGCTGGTGCCGCGCCCCACTTCGTCGAGGATAACGAGTGACTTTTTCGTTGCGTTGTTGATGATGTTGGCTGTTTCTGTCATTTCGACCATAAAAGTTGACTGGCCGCGTACAAGCTCGTCGGAAGCGCCCACGCGAGTAAAAATTCTATCGACAAGACCTATTTCAGCTTCTTTTACAGGGATGAATGAGCCTGTTTGTGCCATCAGAACGAGAAGCGCGACCTGGCGGATATAAGTGCTTTTACCGCTCATGTTGGGACCCGTGATAACAATAATTTGTCCAGAGCCTTTTCCAAGTTCGGTATCGTTCGGGACAAATTCGGGCCCGAGCATCTCAGCAAGAACTGGGTGTTTTCCTTCGTGGATTATGAGCCTGTCGTTATCGGTGACTTTCGGACGGATGTATTTTCGCCTCTTTGCGATGTATGCAAGTGACACAAGGCAATCGCATTGAGCGATGGTTTGAGCCAGGATCTGCATCCTGCTAATATATTGTGCTGCCTGCGCTCGAAGCTGGTCGAAAAGCTGCTGTTCCAATTCGATAGCTTTTTCTTCCGCACTGAGTGCCTGCGTTTCATATTCTTTAAGTTCCTCGGTGATATATCGTTCAGCGTTCTTTATCGTTTGTTTGCGAATGTAATCCTGTGGTACTTTATCAGCGGCGGAATGACTTACCTCGATATAGTACCCGAAAACTTTGTTGAAACCGATTTTGAGATTTTGTATTCCTGTCTGTTCAATTTGCTTTTTCTGGTAGTTCCTGAGCCAGGTTTGACCATCGCGCGAAATCGAGCGCAGCCTGTCAAGCTCCTCGGAAAATCCTGTTCGTATTACGCCACCATCTCGAAGGTGAGAGGGAGGATCACTCTCAATCGCTGATTCAAGCAACTCAGCTAACTCATCCATGCTGTCACACTGGGATGCGAGTTGTACGAACATCTGGCTTTCGAACTGTCCAAGTATTTGACGCAACTTCGGAATTTGCCGCAACGTAGTTGCAAGAGCTACGAGATCTCGCGGCACAGCGCGGAACGTGCTGATTCGCGCTGCTATGCGTTCGGTATCTGCTATATTGCCCAGTAGTCTCCGGATATCGAGAAGCTCTGCCTCACAATCCTGTGCTTCCTCGACCGAGTCCTGGCGCAGCTCTATTTCATTCAAATTGCAGAGCGGCATACAAAGCCAATTGCGAAACATCCTTCCTCCCATGCCTGTAATAGTTTCGTCGAGACAGGTGAGGAGCGATCCCCTGCTGCTTTCTGTGCGCATTGTCTGAAGGACCTCCAGGCTGCGCAGAGAAGAAGGGTCGATTTGCAGGTAATTTTTCTGGTCGATTTTCTTCAGGCTTCTGATATGACCGAGCGTGGTCTTCTGTGTCTCGTTGAGGTATTCCAAAATTGCTCCGGCCGGAGCGATGAGGTCCTCTTCGCCATCGGAAATTCCAAAACCCTCGAGAGTAGCGATTCCGAAGTGCTTAATCAAACGCTGTCTCGCCTGATAAGGCTCGAAATACCAGGCTGGGCGCTCAGTGATAGTTGCCTGCGTAAGGTGTGTAATACTATTTACAAGCTTTTTGGATTCCGCTTCAAATAGTTCGCCGCGTCTGTCAGCTATAAGACACTCGGCAGGTGAGAG
>JARRRJ010000520.1:0-2823 GCA_037380865.1 Sedimentisphaerales bacterium | reverse complement strand
GACATGGTGAGGAAGCGACGTCTACGTGAGGAGTATTCGGTCCTCTGGCTGTCCACGCGTGTTAACATGTTCGTGCTGGTTATCCGCTACGAATGGCTTGTAGCTTTGACGGCGCTTATCGGGGCCGGACTTCCGACGTCAACGCTTTTTCTTTGCGCGATTATCTTTTTGATGCTCCTTTCGGTGCAGTTCTGCATCAAAATTTCTCGGCTGACGGATCAGGTGAAAGATCTCAGCCAGGAAAACGCCCTCATGAAATTGGAAATCGAAAGCCTTTCTATGCACGTATCGGTCAGGCAGGGCAAGGATTAGGGTAAATTACCGGAGATAAATTTATGCGCCATTATGATTCGATTAAGCGTATCCTGGTGACCGGTGGTGCCGGATTTCTGGGATCACATCTGTGCGAAAGGCTCCTGGCTGAGGGCAACGATGTACTCTGCGTTGACAATTATTTTACCGGACGCCGAGCGAATATCGCCCACCTCTTGGATAACCCGAATTTCGAGGTGATGCGACACGACATTACCTTTCCTCTGTATGTTGAGGTCGACGAAATCTATAACCTGGCATGCCCGGCTGCACCGATTCACTACCAGTTTGACCCTGTACAGACCACAAAGGTCAGTGTTCACGGGGCTATCAATGTCCTTGGCTTGGCCAAGCGTACCAAGGCCAAGATCTTCCAAGCTTCTACCAGCGAGGTTTACGGCGATCCGCTGATTCATCCCCAGAATGAGGACTACTGGGGAAACGTCAATCCGATCGGAGTCCGGTCCTGCTATGACGAAGGAAAACGCTGCGCCGAGACCCTATTCTTCGATTACCATCGGCAGTTCGGAACCAGAATCAAAGTTGCGCGCATTTTCAACACGTATGGCCCACGGATGCATGTCAATGATGGCCGTGTGGTCTCCAATTTTGTAATCCAAGCGCTGCGCGGTGATGATATTACACTTTACGGTGATGGAACCCAGACCCGTTCGTTTTGTTATGTCGATGATTTGATTGAAGGGATGGTTAGGCTCATGAAGGCACCGGATGAAATTACCGGGCCGATGAACCTCGGTAATCCCGTTGAATTTACTATCCGACAACTGGCGGAAATTGTAGTCGAATTGGTGGGAGGGGCTTCCAAGCTGGTCTGCAAACCATTGCCCAGCGATGATCCTAAACAGAGACAGCCTGACATAGCCTTGGCGAAAAGGACGTTGGCTTGGGAGCCGAAAATTGCCTTGCGCAAGGGCCTCGAAAAAACGATTGCCTATTTTGATGATTTACTCAGTAATGACAGGAAGCATTTTTAGAAACATAATTCAACTTTCTGACTTGGATTATTTTGTTGAAGTTGTGTGGTTTTTAGCAGAGTCGCCCGCTTTTTTCTCCTGGTTTGAGTTCAGGAGCCAGAAGCCAGGATTTAAGCTCTTCCAGAATGGTTGACTTTATAATGTTTTCTCCTGAATTCTGACTCCTGGATTCTGAATACTTAGGGAAGTAACAGCGAAAAAATAAAAATATACTAAATTAGGGCAAGTTATCGAAACTCCGAAAGTTGAGTTCTTTATTAGCGATTATTCTCACATTCTTGTTCTTCTGATTTGACAGCTATCCAAAATCTTCCGAAAAACCAAAAATTATAAATACGAAGAGTGAAACTGGTGCTGTGTCCTCCGCTTGCGGTGGAGGCGTCCATTCACCTTTGGATTTATGAAACAAAAGGATGGAGAGAAATGAAGGGCCTGGATACATTTAAATTTGAGAAGTCTACACAGGCCCTTGATTTTTCTTTTTGGAAAAGTAGAAACAATTTTCTACTGGTGTTAATAATTGGGATTATAACATTTATAGCTTATATCCCCAACTTGCATAACGGATTCGTTAATTGGGATGACAGCGCAAATATTTATGAGAATTTCTATATCCTTAAAATATCAACATGGAGTGATTTAGTTACATATTTCGGGGGGATATTCACGTCAACTGTAATTGGTAATTACAATCCTCTTTCAATATTCAGTTTTGCTCTGGAGAAATTAACTTATGGATTAAATAACCCTGGCTGGTGGCATCTCGATAATATAGTTTTGCATCTAATTTGTGTAATCCTAATCCTTAGGATTTCCTTTTCCCTGGGGTTGAAATTAATTCCTGCAGCATTTTGTGCTCTTTTGTTTGGGATTCACCCGAGAAGGATGTTTTGTATGGGCTGTTTTTCCTACTCGCCTTATATTATTACATCAAATCTATCTTGTCTACTTCCGGAAAGCACTATTCATTTATAATAACCATATGTTTTATCTTGTCCTTGCTTGCCAAGATTCAAGCAGTGACCCTGCCTCTCTCAATGCTCGCAGTGGATTACTATTTAGATAGAAAACTAAATTTGAGGTTGATCTATGAAAAATGGCACTATTTTTTGCTTTCCATTCTAAGCGGGCTCGCGGGAATTTATTTCCTCAGAAAGGCTGGCATGCTGGAAAGCAGTAAGTTCCTGCCTTTCTTTGACAGACTTTTTATCGGTTCCTATTCGTATATCGTATATGTTATTAAATCGGTCGTCCCTTATGAAATGGTGCCATGGTATCCTTATCCTGATAAAATCAGCTGGGTCTTTTTCGCAAGCATGGTCCCAGCCCTTCTTCTGTTGAGTTCTATCTACTATTTTTTCCGAAAAAAGAATAAGGTTATTGTTTTTGGCCTTTTGTTCTTTACTGTTAATATAGTTTTTCTGTTGCAGATTCTTAGTGCCGGCCAAGGATTTCTTGCTGATCGATTTACATACATTGCCTATTTCGGATTGTTTTTTATAAATGCCTATCTGTT
>JARRRJ010000519.1:0-5917 GCA_037380865.1 Sedimentisphaerales bacterium | reverse complement strand
GAATGACGTACTCGCTGATGTGAGCGCTATCACCGGCGATAAAAAATACCTCGAACTGGCCAAACGTTTTTCACATCGCCAACTCCTCGACCCGATGTCGGAACATCGTGACACACTGGACAACAAGCATGCCAACACACAAGTGCCCAAGGCTGTCGGTTTTCAGCGCATTGCCCAATTGAGCGGAGATGAAAAGTATGCCGAAGCCGCAAAATTCTTCTGGAAAACAGTGGTTACCAATCGCACACTTGCCTTTGGCGGCAACAGTCGCCGCGAACATTTTCCTGCCGCCCAGGACTGCAATGAGTTCATCGAAGAACGCCAGGGTCCCGAATCCTGTAATACCTACAACATGCTTAAATTGACAAAGGGTTTGTTCGAGACGGATCCGAATGCATCTTATGCAGATTACTATGAACGTGCTCTTTACAATCATATCTTGTCTACACAGCACCCTGAACATGGCGGTTATGTCTATTTTACTCCAGTGAGACCGCGGCATTACCGGGTCTATTCGGCACCAAATCAGGCCATGTGGTGCTGCGTCGGAACCGGCATGGAAAACCATGGCAAATATGGCGAATTTATCTATAGCCACGAGGACAATACTCTTTTCGTCAATTTGTTCATTGCTTCCGAACTGAACTGGAAAGAAAAAGGTGTCATCTTGCGCCAGGAAACAAAATTTCCAGACGAACCTAAAACGACATTTACCTTCTCGTCAGACGAACCGGTCGAGTTTACACTGAAAATTCGTCATCCTTCCTGGGTACCGTCTGGCCAATTGAAGTTCACACTTGGCGACAAGACGTGGGTTTCTGAATCCAGGCCGTCTTCATATGTCGAAATCACCAGAAGCTGGAAAAAAGGCGACCGTCTGGAAGTGTCACTGCCGATGCACACCACCATTGAAGCGATGCCCAACGTTCCTGAATACGTCGCGATTTTGTACGGGCCGATAGTCCTGGGAGCGAAAACAGGCACCGAGGACTTACGGGGCCTGATAGCTGATGACGGCCGCTGGTCGCATATTGCTAATGGCCCATTAGAACCTTTGGATACAGCCCCGATGCTGGCAGGTAAGCTATCGGACATCCCACAAGAAGTGACACCCATCGAAGGTGAAAGTCTTCACTTCAGGGCGACTAAACTTATCAAGCCCGATAGTTACAGCGACCTTGTGCTGGAACCGTTTTTCCGCATTCATGACGCCAGGTATATGATGTATTGGCTTGTCGCGCCCCCGGAAGATTAAGCCGGTGGTATTTTCGATCTATGTATTATCGAGACCAAGTAAAAAAGATTCTCGAAAAAGCGCAGGATAATCTTGTTTCAGTACCGAAATTCGTCTGTTAAAAGAGCTTCTCGGTTTATTCCTGTTGACCCAATCTACGTTGGTGACGTCGGCGTCCGCAGCGCCGACGCTGAAAATTTTGTGCCCGATTATCTGTTTCCGAATTATCCATCTCAATCTTGCCGCCATCGATTGACAGAGCTTTTCCGTTCACGAGCGCATCCGCTATTTTTTTATGAGCAGAATCAATTATCCTGCCGAAAGTCTGGCGTGAAACGTTCATCTGCTCTGCGGCTTTCTCCTGGTATAAACCTTCGAGGTCAGCCAGCCGCATCGCTTCAAGCTCATCGAAAGTCGCCGGCTTACAGCATATTCGTCTGAATTTTCCTGGTCTGGGCATATTATTATTTTAGTGGTCGCAGATATTTTGGCCGCTCTGTAATTGATTATTCAAATACTGTACGACCAGTTCCTGCGGCGTATTATCTGTAACACCAACAATCACGTCAATGTTATTTTCCTTAAACAACTGCTGTGCTCTATTACCCATTCCACCGGCTATTACAAGCTCAACTGATAATCCTGCCAGCCAGCGAGGCAAAAGGCCAGGTTCATGAGGCGGTGGTGTTAAAAGCTCACTGCCTGCAATTGTCTTTTTCTCCATATCGGCGTCAATTATCGCGAATTGCTCGCAATGCCCGAAATGTGATGAAATTTTTCCGTTTGTCATTGGAATAGCTATTTTCATTATACTTTAATCTCCTTTTCATTTTCTTTATCTTTATTTATTTCTATCAGGCTCTCAAAAGCTGAGCTTAAAGCCTGACTTATCTGACTTTCTTTGTCGAACTGAACGATTGGCTTTCCCTCGTCGCAGGAAGTAACTGCTTCTGCACCGAGAGGTATTTTGCCCAAAAAAGGAACATCGAATTTATCTGCAATTTCCCTCCCGCCTTGTCCCTTGAATATTTCGATTTTCTTATTGCATTCAGGACAGATAAATCCGCTCATATTCTCGATTATTCCCAGCACAGGCAAATTCAACTGCCTGCAAAACGATATACATTTTTTTACATCGATTACAGAAAGTTGCTGGGGCGTCGTTACGACTATCGCACCGTCGATGTCACGAATTGATTGAACAATGGAAAGAGGCTCATCTCCCGTACCAGGAGGACAATCGACAATTAAGTAATCAAGCCTTCCCCACTTCACATCCTGAGTAAACTGGTTTATGAGGTTATGTTTCATAGGACCTCGCCAAATTACAGGACTGCTGTCATCGGGAAGCAAAAAGCCTATGCTCATTAAGCTCAGCGTGTCTCTGTAACGAACAGGCTCGATTTTATTATCTTTGCCTTTAATCAATTCACTCTCGAGGTTCAGCAATTTAGGGACGCTCGGACCGTGAATGTCAATATCGAGCAGACCTGTTTTTTTGCCCTGCATCGAAAGCCAGACTGCCAGGTTAGATGCAATCGTACTTTTTCCGACACCGCCTTTTCCGCTCATTACAAGAATAATTTTGTCAATATTTTCCATCAGTTTTTTTCCTTATAATTTAATACATCCATAACAGATTGCCAGAGCGTCTTTACGTTCTCAGTTATAGCATTGTTCGCGTATTCGATTATGGTCTTGCCTTCAATCTGCGCTTTTGTCACTGCATTATCGTATGGAATCTTGGCCGCAACTTTTATGTCGTTGAGCCTCGCGTTTACTTCTATTTCATCTGCTATTTTTGAGTTTATATCGAATTTGTTAATACAAATTATCGCGGGAATTCTGAAATGCCTGACCAGCTCAATTACCCTCTCGATATCATGCTGAGCTGACATCGTAGGCTCTGCAACCAGGACTATCAAATCCGCACCGGTTATGGAAGCTATTACAGGGCATCCAATTCCAGGCGAGCCGTCGGCAATGATAAATTCACTGTTCTGCTCTTGAGCGATTCGCTTTGCTTCTTTTCGTATAAGACTTACGAGCTTGCCGCTGTTTTCCTGTGCTATGCCAAGTTTTGCATGAACCATCGTTCCGAAACGCGTATCCGATATAAACCATTTTCCATTGATAACGTCCCTGAATTCTATTGCATCCGCCGGACAGAATTCTACACACACCCTGCATCCCTCACATGAGAGCCTGTCTACTGTGAATCCGTTCTCGACAGAATAATTGATCGCGTCAAATCTGCAAAACTCTTTACATTTCCCACAGCGCGTGCATTCTTCAGCATTTATGAAAGCCTGCTTTCCCCCTGAAAAATCTGTTGTTTGCCTGACACTTGGGCTGAGAATCAGGTGCAGATCCGCGGCGTCAACATCGCAATCTGCAAAAACAGCATTTTTAGCAAGACTCGCAAAGGCAGCAACTATACTGGTCTTGCCTGTTCCCCCTTTGCCGCTTATGACAACTAATTCTTTCATAAAATTACTTATATCCTTTTATCCTTTATACCTTTTATCACATAAAGACTTGCAAAAGAAGGTCTCTTTGTCTCGAATAAATCCTGATCCGTGATCCCCATAAAGTATTCGCTTTATTCGGACTGTGGATTAAGAAGCATAACCAAGAGTTTTCCGTCTGATTTAAGGACACGAGCAGTCTCTTCAACGGCTTTTTTATAATCGTCAACAAATTGAAGAGAAGCCACATAAATCACAGCATCGAAACTGTAATCTGCAGCAGACATTTTTTCTGCTGAACATGTTATCGTTCTTATACTGTCCGGAGCCTGACCTAAAGCTTCCTGCGAAATATCCAGACCTGTAATGTTATAACAATGCTCAGCCAGACTTTTCTCTATAATTGCCGGGCCGCAGCCGACACTTAGAATATCTTTCGAATCGTTCAAGTTTTTCAAAATGTATTCTGTCTCTGCATGGAATACATTCTCCCAAAATCTCGACTTACACGATTTTAAATATTTGTCCATGCCCAAAATTCTCCTGCTCACCCGAAAAATTTGTCGCGCCACCACAAGAAATGTCCCCAGGGATTATCAAGTTTATATTTATCGTCATCAGAAGGAACACCAGGCCAACTGTTGATTTCTTCTAAAAGTACCGGGCAGGGCTTATCCTCCGCCAATAACTGGTACGCACATTGGACGAGTGCAAATTTTTTGTTTGCATCCGGATCATCCGGATTCTTGTCAGGATGAAATTTTGTCGCTGTTCGTCTATATGCTTTTTTCAACTCTGCCTTGTCTGCCGTCTCATCCACACTGAGAATTTGACAAGCTATGCGCCGAGCCACCAAGTCGCGGCTTATCCTTTCCATAAACTTATTATCGCTGCTTTTCATTTTTCATCCCGAGAATCTTCGTGAAACATTTTCGTATAGGGCCGCAAAATCATTCTTATACTCCGGCAGAACATCAATAATCATTTTTCCATCCGAATAAGCTTCCGCTATTCGCCTGTCATCGGGCATTTCAAAAATAATCTGGATATTTTTTTCCATGCAATATTGGCTTATCATTTTTTCATTTGGCTCGCTGCGGTTTACCACGACGCTAAACGGTATTTTCAGCTCATTTACCATTCCAACCGCTAATTTCAAATCATTCAATCCAAAAGGTGTAGGCTCAGTTACCAATAAAACAAAATCACTTCCCTTTACAGCCTCTATAACAGGACACGATGTCCCGGGAGGTGCATCGATAATTGCAATACCTTCATGAAGCAAACTTCTCTTGACCTGCTTTATCAGTGACGGCGTATGTATATCGCCGATTTTCAGACTACCCTGTGCGAACATGACTCCGTTTACAGAGCCGGTATCAACAAAGCCGATTTCTCTTGCCTTTTCCTGAATCGCTCCGGTTGGGCAAATCATCATGCATCCGCCGCACGAGTGGCACAGTTGCTCGAATACAAGCGTCTTATCCTGAAGGCATACGATAGCACTGTATTGACAAAGCTGGCCGCATTTGCCGCATTCGTTGCATAATTCATTGTTAATATCCGGCACACCGATAGTTGCACGGTGTATTGTTTCAATATCCGGCTTGAGAAATATATGACCGTTAGGCTCCTCGACATCACAATCGAGATACTGTACTGTCTCGCCAGCCTGCGCTAATATACAGGCAAGATTTGTCGCAATAGTTGTTTTTCCCGTACCGCCTTTGCCGCTTGCGACAGCGATAATACGACATTCAGCCATTTGAATTTCCCATGCCGAAATGAGAACCGACATTTGCGCCGGACGCTTCCTCAAGGTTCCCTTTCTTGAAGGATTCTATTGCTTCGAAAACTGTGCCGGTCACACCTGTATATAATTTTATACCTGCAGCGCTTAATGTTTTTTGAGCATTCGGTCCGCAATTGCCGGTTAGAACAGCTTTCACGCCTGCATCGACTAATAATTTGGCAGTATTGATACCTGCTCCTGCCGAAGAAGCAGTGTTTTCATTATTAAGAACTTCAAATGTCATGCTCTCGGTTTCAACTTTTATTAAGTATTCAGCTCTTCCGAAACGCTGGTCAACCTGCGAATCCAGAGTCTGTCCTAATGATGTTATTGCAATTGGCATAATTAATCCTTTTTAACTGAATGGGCATGTTCCTGTCGGACAACTATCACTACCGGAAGATTTGGAACTACTCGCTGCAG
>JARRRJ010000518.1:0-2807 GCA_037380865.1 Sedimentisphaerales bacterium | reverse complement strand
GTCGAGTATATGGATGCTGATGATATGACTGTTAAAATGTGGAGATTCAATAAATAATAATTTTGGGGTTCCCATCTTATCAACAAGAAAAATGGGAACCCCCTTTATAAGCAGTTATGATTGTCGTTCTGCGTTCGCTGTTCTGCGTTCGTTGTAGAGACACACGGCCATACGTCTCTACGCAGAACAATTTCAGCTCACTTTGATTTGTTTATTTTCCAACAGTTTCATTACATATAACTGTCCCAGGCGGCTGAGAATCTTTGCTGTTGTAGGATGCTCTGTACCCAAGTATTTTTCAGCCGTATTCAAAGCGGTCTTCATCAGTTTTTCCGCCTGCTCGTAATCTCCGTTTGCCTGACAAATTTCTGCTTTGGTCAGCCATGAGGGAATCATGAGGTAATGTTCTGAGCCGTAGGACTTCTTTTGAATTGTCAGAGTTTTTTCTATCAGTTTTTCGGCTTCTTCGTATTTTTCCTGCAATGCATAAAGCTCTGCCAGGCTTTCAAGCACACCTGCGGTATAAAGATGATCAGGCCCATAGCTTTTATTTATAACTTCGATAGCGGGGAGATATATCGACTGTGCTTCGTCGAGTTTTCCCTGCGCTACCAGAAGGCGGGCCATATCAACCTGGAACGGCGCCAAAGCCGGGTCGTCGGGGAGGTGAGTTTTTCGCATTATGCAAATTGCCTGAGACAAAGTGTTTTCAGCAAGTTCATATTTCGCCTGAGACTGGTATATTGAGCTTAAGATTCTTAATGTTGATGCGATATATGGATGATCTTTGTAATAAATCTTCTTTTGAAGTTCCAGGCCTAATTCAGCGAAGGCCTGCGCTTTGGAAAACTTGCCCTGGTTCTTGTAAAGAAATGCCAGGTCAATAAGGCACCTGGAAACTTCTTCAACCTGTGACGAATACAACTCGTCCTGAATGCAGCGTTCTGCATTCTCATTGGCGATATATTGCACACTGAGCCCTGAGCGCTCAATTGTAAAAAAGTCGTTTAACGGCTCTTTTTCACATGCCAGGTTTAAAGCATTTTCAGCAAGAGACTGTGCTTTGGCATAGTCTCCGTCAGCCATATAAACTCTCGCCATAGCCCGAAATATCCTACTTGAGCTTGCTTGCGATCCGGCTCGTGCAACTGCCAGACACGAATTTGTATGCGGCATAAATGCGGTGCATAGAAATAGAATTATGATTTTCTTTACGACATTGCTCGCTTTTCTTTCCATCCCGTATCAAAACCTCCGCTGAAAATATAATAAATAAAGTCTGAAGTGCCTAAGACTAAAAGTGCCTAAAGTTGAAAATATTCTCCAGCTTACTTTAGACGTTTCAGCTCACTTGGGAGATAAGATTATAGGGATAGTAGTGATTGTATGATGTGAAATAGAAGCAAATGACGCAGAATTCGCGCTATGATTGCTTTGTGATAGCTTTCTTGT
This sequence comes from Sedimentisphaerales bacterium, assembly GCA_037380865.1. Classification (GTDB taxonomy): domain Bacteria; phylum Planctomycetota; class Phycisphaerae; order Sedimentisphaerales; family Anaerobacaceae; genus JAFGPS01. The sequence continues at coordinate 1,355 of JARRRJ010000518.1, read as the reverse complement.
TGTTCATGTACGGCTGGAGTACTTTCGGAATTGTTATTGAACCATCCGCATTTTGGTACAGTTCCAGAATCGGTATCAGAATTCTCGGGGAAGCTATAACAGTATTGTTTAGCGTGTGACAGAAAATGTTCTTCTTTGATACCGCGTCCTTATATCGCAAATTCATTCTTCTTGCCTGGAACTCATAGAACTTGCTCGCGCTGTGCGTTTCGCAGTAATTTTTCCTCGAAGGCATCCATGCTTCGATATCGAACTTTTTCGCCTGTCCTCTGCCAAGGTCACCTGTACAGACATTTACTACACGATAAGGCAATTCAAGTGCCTGCATCATTGCTTCGGCATTCGAGAGAATTTCGTGGTGGTATTTATTGCTTTGTTCGGCGCTGTTTTCACATATGACAACCTGCTCGACTTTATCGAACTGGTGAATTCTGTACAAGCCGTAAGTGTCTTTTCCGGCTGCCCCTGCTTCACGCCTGAAACAGCTTGAAAGACCCGCGAATTTCAGAGGCAATTCCGCCTGGTCCAGAATTTCACCCATGCGATACGCAGTCAGAGGCACCTCGGCAGTTCCAGCTAAGTTCAGCTGGTCTTTTTCCATGCAATAGTGCGCCGTCACCTTTAAGGAAGTAATTTCTCGTACCCGCGAGCTTCACACCTCTTTCAATATCGATAATTCCGAGCTCGAGTCCCAGCTGAACGTGATCTTTAGGCTCGAAATCGAACTGCCGCACTTTGCCTTCTTTTCTTATTTCGATATTTTCCGTGTCGTCTTTGCCCAGGGGAACATCATCGTCGGCAGGCTGTGCCACCTCCTGCATCAGCTCGTCGAACTTTGGCTGGAGTGTCTTGATTTCTTCGTCAAATTTCGATTCCTGCTCCTTGAGTTCCGAGAGCTGTGAAAGTGCGAATTTCTTTTCATCAGGAGGCAGACCTGGAATAGACTTTCCGATCCTGTTCTTATCAGTTGCAATGTCCTGCAGTTTCTGCTTAATTGTTTTAAGTTCTGCATCTACCTGAACAAGCGCATCGATATCTACTGAGAAACCCTTGGCTATCGCTGCTGCCTTGAACTTCTCCGGATTTTCACGTATTTCTTTTATATCTATCATGTTGTTCTCAAGTAAGTGTCTAAATTGCCTAAAGTTGAAAATAAGTTATAAGTGATTAAAGTTAAAAGTGACTAAAGTTGAATTTGAATGCCTGCGGCGTATGTTTTTAACTTTTAACTTTAGTTCACTTTAAGTACTCTAGCTCACTCTTTGTATCTTTTTATAATAACTACATTATTCTGTCCGCCGAATCCGAAGGATTCGTTAATTGCTATATTGACCTGCGCCTTTCTTGGTTCGTTT
>JARRRJ010000517.1:0-4366 GCA_037380865.1 Sedimentisphaerales bacterium | reverse complement strand
GATTGTACGCAATTACACTTGTCGTGACCTGTGTTGTTTCGTGTGTCGCGACTGAGGAAATATGCAACCTGATTCGCAAAAAAGCTAATACGCTCGACGATTTAAGTGCTGTTGTCACTGGCGTGATACTTGCATTTTCGCTTCCTCCTGCCTTTCCAGTCTGGGCGGCGATTGTAGGAAGTGCTTTCGCGATAGCAATAGGAAAAGTAGTCTTCGGCGGCCTTGGCGCCAACATCTTCAATCCCGCAATGGCAGGCAGAGCTTTTCTTACAGCCTGTTTCGGAATGTTGATGACTACCTGGACTGTTCCGGCGCCTATACAAGCGGGAATGCCCGCTATTTCCGCAGATAATACTATCGATACCAGAACTGAAGCTACGCCACTGGCTCACAGCAAAGATGCACAAAAAGCTGAGTCGGGCGCCCAGGAGCTTGGCCAGAGAATAGGCAATATTTTCATAGGTAACATTGGCGGCAGTCTCGGTGAAACCAGCGCGCTTGCTCTCATAATCGGCGGAATTTACCTGCTTATCAGAAAAACAATTACTTATCACATACCAGTCGGTGTTTTGATTGCGGCTGCTGTTTTCGGTACCATAGCTTATATGATAAATTCGGATGCATATGTATCGCCGCTATATCATTTGAGCAGCGGCGGGTTGCTACTCGGCGCGTTTTTCATCGCAACCGACCCGGTTTCCGCGCCTCTGACAAGAAGAGGAATGCTCCTGTTCGGTTTCGGTGTAGGAACGATAACTATGCTCGTAAGAATTGTCGGTGAATATCCTGAAGGTGTGATGTATTCTGTACTACTGATGAATGCGGTGGCGCCTTTAATTGACAGGCTCTTCAAGAGAATTCCGTTGGGAGGAAGACCGCGTGAATAAGATAAAATACTTTTTCCAGCAAAGCTGGCTTTTGATAGTTGCAGCGTTTATATTCGGAGTCTTAATTGCGTCAGCGAACGCGGCATGGCGGGAAAAAATATATTACAACCTGAATGTCTATAAATTCAATAAGCTCGCAAAAGAAGTGCTCCCGCAAGCCGCCAATTTCGAGGATGCTTTGCAAAATATGACCATTGAAACACCTTCTGGAAAGAAGGTGACCACCAATGTGAAAAAAGCTCTCGATGAAAATGGTGACATAATCGGCTGGGCTTTTATTTGTAAAGGAGCCGGCTTTCAGGATCAAATACAATTGATTCTTGTAGTTGATAAGAGTTTCGAGAAAATTATAGGTTATGGAGTTTTGTCAAGCAACGAAACTCCCGGATTCGGCGACAAGATTAAGAATTCCTACTATAGAGACCAGTTCAAAGGCGCCCCTGTGGGACCGCTAACACTGACTAAAACAGGGAATCCCGAGACAATAGATTCTGATATTGTTGCAATAAGCGGTGCTACTGTAAGCAGCACGGCAGTCGTAAATATTATCAATGAGTTTTTGCCGGCGGTAAAAGAAAAAATGCAGGCGGAAGGATTAATAGGCAATGAGTAACGGCGGCCAAATTTCAACAGGAATTTATAAGGACACGTTCGTTGCGGGACTCTGGCGTGAAAATCCCGTATTCAGGCTTGTCCTGGGAATGTGTCCCACACTGGCGGTAACCGCGGCGGTAAAGCCTGCCTTTACCATGGGTATGTGCGTCATTTTCGTATTGATATGCAGCAATATCGTAGTGAGCCTGATGAGACATCTTCTGAAACCTCACCTTCGAATTATTATGTTCACACTTGCTATAGCGACCTTTGTCACCATCGCGGATTTATTCCTCAAAGCGTATCAGCCTGAAATGAGCGAAGCGCTCGGGCCGTATGTACCTCTGATTATTGTCAACTGCATTATTATTTGCAGAGCTGAAGCGTGTGCGAGCAAGAATGGTATTATCATCAGTATTATCGATGCAATTGGCATGGGCATTGGTTTTACACTTGCGTTATGTATTCTGGCTTCGGTGAGAGAAATTCTCGCTCACGGATCGATATTTGATGTTCCGATACTTTCGCTCAAGGAAAATGGCGGCTGGTACACTCCATGGGCCGCTATGAGTTTGCCTGTGGGAGCTTTTATTACATTAGGCCTTTTGTTGGGATTGGTGAACCTGATTACAAAGAAGACAAAGTTCCTCGGTATATGTCCCTTTCTCGGTGTATCAGGCAGAATAGATACAGCTTTCGGGATGGGCCTGGCTGTGAGCTTTGTCATGATCATAAGCGGCACGCTGACATGGCTCATTGATAACTACATATTGATGAGATGGGGACTGGAAGTGACCAGATATGTCTGCTTCATCCTCGTGATCGCAGGAGCGGTTCAGCTTGTGGAGATGTATGTGCGAAAGTTTTTTCCGCCTTTGTATGAAAGCTTCGGAATTTTTCTGCCACTCATTACGACGAACTGCGCAATTCTCGGATTGTGCCTGTTCATCAATCTCTGGGAGATCAAATCACTTCTCGAAGTGGTAGTTACGAGTTTCGGCGCGGGAATTGGTTTCACACTGGCTATCTGCATAATGGCTGGTATTCGCGAAGAGCTTTATCTCGCTGATGTCCCGAAGTGCCTTCGCGGCGCACCGATCACTTTGATTACAGCCGGGCTTCTTACTTTAGCTTTTATGGGCTTTTCCGGAATGATAAGATAAAAGGATAATTGATGTTGTTAGCTAATATATTTACAGAAGCCTGGCCGGCAGGTGTTATGATGGTAGTTTTAGGAGGCGCATTTGCCATCGTTCTCCTGATAGCGAGCGAAAAGCTCAAAGTTGTTGTGGACCTGTTACTTCTGCACGAATAGCAGAAATTCTGAACCTGCAGGTCAGCGAATCGGGACCTGCCCAGAGACCGATCGTGCATTGCAGGGCGCATAAAGATGATAAGACATTTTATGCCCAATACGACGGCATAAAAAGCTGCACTGCCGCGAATGCACTTGCGAATGTGCAGTCCTGCGGCTTTGGATGCCTGGGCTACGGCGATTGTGTCGCGGCTTGTAAATTCGACGCGCTTCACATAATAGACGGCCTCGCTACCGTCGATTACTATAAATGTACAGGATGTACTGCCTGTTCGAAAGCATGTCCGCGAAATCTTATAGAGATGGTTCCGTTCAGCCATGAAAATATGATGACAGTCGCATGCAGGAACAGGGAGACGGGGAGAGTCACTCGCTCGATGTGCAAAGTTGGCTGCATCGCCTGCGGCTTATGCGTAAAACAAACAGACCTCTTTAAAGTTGACAATAATCTCGCACGCATGGATTACGTGAGATACAAACCAGACGAAAAAACGGAAACTGCGATTAGCAAGTGCCCGACAAAGGTAATAGTTTTGCGAGGTAAAACCGCACCCGAACCAATTCATCCAGCCGAAAAAGCCGCAGCTGCTTCGAAATAATCCTATTCGCCTCATCGTCTGAGCAGTTTAACGCCGCAAACAAAGTCCTGGAAATTGTAATTGCAAGTGTCGCAAAGATATACTTGAAACCCTTCACCACTACAAGGGCTAAGAAGTCATCGCATTTCTTACACGTTCCTGGCTTATGGGCAGTTGGAAAACTCTGCTTCCTGTCGCGTCGAAAACTGCGTTGGCGATGACTGCTCCCATACAGATTATGGCAGGTTCGCCACCGCCGTGAGCAGGCTGGTCTTTAAGGTCGAGTATTACAGTCTCTATTTTCGGCAGGTTTGTGAAACGCGGAATTCGATACGTGTCGAAATTTCGTTCAAGAATTTTCCCGCCTCTAAAGCGCACGTCTTCAGTCAGCGCGTAACCCAGTCCCATGGTGGCACAGCCTTCCATCTGTATTCTGGCTCCTTCGGGATTGACAGAGAGGCCCATATCCTGCGCGCATACGACGCGCTTGACCTGCACTCTTCCCGTTCCCTTATCGACTTCTACTTCGGCGATTGTAGCTACATATGTATCAGCATCTATTCCACAGGCTATACCGACGCCTCTGCCGCTCGGAGCGGGCTCGCTTGTCCAGTCGAATTTATCAGCGGCCGCCTTGAGAATACGTATCATCCGCTCGTCAGTGAGATTCTTCAGGCGAAATTCGAGGGGATCTGTTTTGGTATGTGCGGCCATAATATCTATCTGGGATTCCCGTGCGAATGTATTAGTGTTATTTCCCGGCGCACGCCACGGACCGGTCGCAAACGGATGCGGGCTTGCTCCTCCAAAGGGACTTCCAACACTAGTTGTCCTGTGATTGGGTACCTTGTAGAATTGCTGTGCTCCCAGATCTCCTGCATAATAGACATTGTAATCCCAAAGCACAAGTTTTCCGTCCTTTGTAGCTCCCGATTTTATCTTCACTACTGCTGCCGGACGAAACGTGTCATAGAAAAACTCCTCCTCACGCG
>JARRRJ010000516.1:3966-5046 GCA_037380865.1 Sedimentisphaerales bacterium | reverse complement strand
ATTCACTCCTCAGATTCCTTTGCCTTGTCCCCGCTTCTGCTGTATAATTCTCGACATGTTTGAGTAATCGAAGTTACTTGTAAGGTTATTGTGATGACGGGCAAAGAATTTATTAATTCGATAGCAAACGGCAAATCGGATATCATCCAGCTTCTGCTTGATATTCTTTCCAAAACGCATTCGCAATACTGCATAATCGGAGGACTTGCAGTAAATGCTTATACCGAGCCTGTCGTAAGTCTTGATTTGGATATAGTAGTAGCGGCGGAGAATGTAAAAGATATTGGTGATGCCGCAATAAATAGCAATTTAAGAGTCGAGAAATTTGAGCATAGTATCAATTTAGCAAGTGACGAATCCGATTTGCGGATTCAACTGCAAACGGATTCACGATACCAAAAATTTCTCTCAAATGCTCAGGATAAAGAAGTTCTCGGTTATAAAATGAAAGTAGCGAGAGTTGAGGATGTCCTCCGGGGCAAAGTCTGGGCATACATGGACAAAGAGCAGCGAAAAAGCAAGCGTCAGAAAGACCTCGCCGAGATTTTCCGCATTATAGAAAAATATCCCCACCTCAAATCATCACTACCCGAGAGTATCCAGCAAGAGTTGGAAAAATGATTATTGCTTGTTTTTTTATTTTTAGTTTTTCTGGTGGATTTTGTGTTCTGTGCCGGAGCGGAGCCTTTTAATGTTTTCGCGGTGGCGCAGGATTACGAGAACTGGAATTGCGAAAGCGGGAATAAGTAACGGCCAGAGAGTGACGAATTGCCAGTCAGCTCGAATAAAAATCATTGCGATGAGAGCGATAGGGAAAGTTACAGCCGCTGCGATGGAAGCTAAGGATACGTATTTCCAGAGTATCACAACAGCGAGCCATATCAAAATTGCGATAACGGCGCAAATCGTATAATACGGCCAAAGCCCAAGTGCGATTCCGAAACTTGTCGCGACTCCTTTGCCGCCTTTGAATTTTATGTAAATTGGAAAAACATGTCCGAGAATCGCGGCACAACCTACGGCGAGCCAGAGAAAAAGTATAATGATTTTCTCTGTTTGTGTCTCGACGGATATTGGCGA
>JARRRJ010000516.1:0-3961 GCA_037380865.1 Sedimentisphaerales bacterium | reverse complement strand
ATTTTTTGCCAAGCACACGTCCCACGTTTGTTGCGCCGATATTGCCTGAGCCTGTCGAGCGTATGACTTTGACGTGTGCTTTGGCGATTATAAGGCCAAAAGGTATCGAGCCGAGAAGGTAAGCTCCGACGATAAATATTGCGAAAACGGAATAATTCATTAATTAATGCCTTTCTTCTCCAGGATAGATGCATAAAGTTCTGTAAGCTGCTTTGCCGCTCTGCTGATGGAGATTTTTTCCTGAAGATTGTCCTGTGCTATTGCCTGCGAAGCATTCGTAATATTTTTCGTGTCAGCGAAAAAGACCATAGCTTCCGCCAGAGCAGAAGCATCCTGCGGGTCATCGACTATTTTTCCATGCACGTTGTCAGCAAATAGGTCGCATGCTCCGTTGTATTTCGTAGTAATTACAGGTTTGCCTGCCGCTAACGCTTCGAGGATGAATCTGCTCGAAGGGTCATAAAAAGTTGGCAAGACGGCAATGTCAATTATCGACATTGCATCATGTATATTTCCCAGTGAGCCCAAGAAAATAATATTTCTTGGTGCGGTAGCATTCGCGAGATGATAGTATTTTTTCTTTTTATCGCGGCCTGCAACAATTAAATAAGCTTTGCGTTCTTTTTGCTTTTGAGAAGCGATTTGCATAAGAATTTCCGTTCGCAGCTTGTAGGCCTGAGAAGTGTCGTGTTGTTTTGCAATTTTAATTCCATTCGGAATTATGGCTATGCGCCGCGAATCAGTGCCGTAGTGCTCTCTGAACTGTTCTGCAACATAGCGTGACAGAGCGGCAATAACGGGTCCGTCACTTGCCTGTGCTAATTTTCGCTCTGCACGAAGAAGAGTTGTTCTTCGCGAATTTGCTACGGAAAATGTCTTCTTGTAAAATTCGACAAACTTGTTTTGATAACTTGCGGCGCTGCGCACGATAGTCTCTGCATAAGTTCCGCCGCGAGGCTGATAAACATCTGCAAACTCGAATGGTAAAACGCTGTGAATTATGTCATATTTATTTTCAGCTAAGAATTCTCGAAGTGTTTTTCCGAAAGTGAAAAAGTTCATCCTTTTGCCTGCATCACTTCGACACAGAATGTGTATATTCCTGCCTGTTGCCTGGCCTTTGGCCGCGAGCACGTCAACGCTGTGACCCAGAGCAGACAGAGCTGCGCGCAGTTCGAGGACTGAGCGTTCTGCTCCGCCGAGCCTGATGTCTGCACGCTCGATGATTATTGCGATTTTCAAAGCCATAGCTGAATATAACCTTTATACCCTTACTTTGCAAACGGAGCCTGCCTGCCGTGTTTTTTGTCGTGACGAGCCATCTGGCGGACCTTTTTCATCACCTGTTTGATGAATGCTTTATCCGAGGGACCTAATCTTTGCCGCTCAACATAGTTGAAATAAAATCGCATTCTATCTGTTCGGGAAAAATATTTTCGCGGCGCAGAATAATAAAGCTGAGCGACGTCTTTTATTTGATAACGTTTTTTGAACAAAGCAGGCTTAAAAGCTCTTGCCAGGTCGATTAAGTAAAATTCTTTGTTGTTATAGAAAATGTGTGCCAGGTATAAATCCCTGTGACGGTAACCTGTATCATGAAATTTCTTTATGAATTTCGCAAGGCTTGAGATAAATTTTCTCTGGAGCTTCAGATTATCCGTAGCAGTTTTGTTTTCAAAATAGCCAGGCAACTTTCGCTCGAGCGCTTCGGCGTCCGGGATTTTTTCAGTTACAAAAAAACTCCTTTTCTCGAAAAGGGTATTCCATTGGTCACCAAATGCGACTGTTTTCGGCGTATTGATTCCAGCTTCCATAAGAAGTTGTGATGTTTCATATTCGGTGCATCCCAGACTTTTCTTTCTTTTGCACGTAAGCCAGTTTTCCAGTTGAGCTTTGATAGGTGGGTTGCTATAGCGTTTGAGAAACAGCGTAGTATGATACGGAGAATCGATTTCAAACGCAAGGCGGCTGCGAAAACTTGCGAGATTTATCTTACTTAGATTTTGACCTGCTTCAAATGAAAAGATTTTATCTATGGAATTCAAGCCTATGTTATTAAATGATGAAATATAATCCGAATCAATGAAAATATATTTGGAAACCTCAGTAAATTGCTGTCTGGTAAATATTTTCGTGTGCCCCGGATTATCCTTCAGAAGTCTGTTCGCCGCGTCCAAAACCAACCCGACGGAGATCGATTCCATACAAATGCGTTCGGGCATTTTGCACTCGGGCTTCTGACAGGGGGAACAGGTGACATTACCAGTTATCTGTATTTCGTTTTCATATTTTGTATCAGTCCATATCGGGTCGTTCGGGCCGAACAGAGTTACTACTTTGCATCCAAGAGCAATTGCGATGTGCCTGGGACCTGTGTCATTTGTAATCACTAAATCAGCGAGAGAAAAAAGAGCTTTGAGCTGGCCAAGATTCAGAGGACTGTCCGCCAGATTTATAAGTTTTTTCTTATCAGCTTTTATCGATGAACAAATTTCTTTTGCGATTTTTTGTTCTTCCGGATGTCCTGATACGGAAATGACCACAGTTGCCTTAGAGTCGCTGATCAGGGAATTCGCTGTTTCAGCAAATCTCTCTGCCGGCCAGCATTTGCTGGGTCCGAATGCTCCTCCAGGGACTAAAATTACGAGCGGGCCTTCAGTCTGGAACACTCCCGGCAACCTGGCCTGCAAAGCTTTTGTTTCAATTTCGTCAATTGACAATTCGAGATTCTTATTTGAAGTATTTGCGCCGAGTTTGGATGCAAGTGCGAGATAATAATCAACCATTGAAAGAGGCTTGAACTTACCATTGGAAATTGTTTTTGGACGAGTGAAATTTCTTTTCTTTTAATTTTCTTGAAATAGAGAAAGGATTTTTATTTTCATATTCAACCCACCTGTCATTAAAATCACATGGTGACAAAATATTTCTGATTGTTGTATTGGCTAAAAAAGAAATTTCACTCGATTTGAATTTTTCCCGAATGGCACGCAAAGCAGGTGTGCAGAGAATCGCATCGCCCATGGGAGAAGGCAGCCAGACTAAAATTTTTATATCCTGCATTTCGCATTTCGCATCCTGCTTTCGAGTTCGCGGGATACGCTTTATACTTTTTATTTTCTTCCCTGCATTATGTAAAAAGTCAGCGCCATCAGCTGGAGGACGATAGCGAAGCCCAATGCGATAAATACTGAGTTGACTTTGTTTTCAGGGCTCATCATGAACCATGCTGTAACCAGTAAGCAGAACAGGACGAGAATCTGGACAATACCAGCAAGCAATCTCATCACGCTGAACTCACTGAACATTTCGTCCCGCTGCATTTTCCTGAGCTGTCCCGCAATGTCACTCAGGATAAGCTCGGTCTTGTCGCGAGATGATTGCTGTTCCCGATTTTTGATTTGAAACTTTTCCAGTTCCCGTAAATCCTGCTTTTCGGCTGCTTCAGGTTGAAGTTCTGCAATTTCAGACATAGGTTCCTCTTCTTCTGAATTATTTTCAATGACCCGCTCTTCTATCTCCGGAGTTGGTTCAGGCGCAGGGATTGTTTGGGCAACTTGTTGAGGAGGTTCTTCTGTTTCCGCCTGAACCTGCTCGTCCTTTTTCCCCGTCCCGGCTGGCGTGCGCAGGTATTTCTTTATAATATTCACTGCTTCTTTTATGTTCACCGCTCTGTAATCGGGTTTTGCGCTTGATGCTGGTTCGTCAGCTTCTTTCTGCTTCGTGCGATAGGGCGCATCTATCAATATCGTTTTACATCCGGCTTTGGAGCCTGCTTCAATGTCACGATTACTGTTCCCGATGCACCACGACTGGGCAAGGTCGATTTTCATCTCCGCATAGGCTCTCAGAAACATCCCGGGATTCGGCTTTCTGCAATTGCTTTCCTTGCGGTACTTTGACACGATTCCCTCGGGATGATACGGGCAGTAATAAATTTTATCCAGGTAGGCACTTTTTT
>JARRRJ010000515.1:2339-3418 GCA_037380865.1 Sedimentisphaerales bacterium | reverse complement strand
CCACGGGAACAAATTTGAAATTCGGCAAATCTTTTTCGAATTGCTTCATTTCATCCTGGAAGAACAATTCCCTGACTTTATTTGCGCCGAAATAATATGTCACTTTGCGCTGGTTGTTTGTATTTTTCATCTGATAGAGAATGCTTACAAACGGAGCCATCCCTGAGCCTCCTGCAATCCATATCATTTCTTTTTCTGTTTCAGTCAAATGAAATTCGCCATAAGGTCCGTTCATTTTCGCGTCGTCGCCGGTCTTTAGATATTCGAAACAGTACGTAGTACAAATCCCTCCCGGTACAAGGCGGATAATGAATTCGAGAATATTCTTTTTCTCAGGATTGGAAGCTATCGAATAGGCACGATAGACGTCTTCTTTACTTTTCTCATAAGCCGGAGCGAGAAGCTGCATGTATTGGCCTGAGACAAACCTGACCTCAGGCGGCTCAACGAGCTCGAACCTGAACGATTTTATATCATGTGTCAAGTCGCGTATTTCCCTGCATTTGCAGCTGTATTCTTTGATATTGAATAGCTCATCGGGGATATGGATTTTCAGGTCGTTTCTGACTTTCACCTGGCATGACAGGCGGATGTGCTCGTCGATTTCTTCTTTGTTGATATAAGGCTCTTCCGTAGGCAGCAGGGGACCTGCGCCATCGAGTACTTTTACTTTGCAGAGTCCGCAGGTACCTTTTCCACCGCAGGCACTGGGGATAAATATTTTCTCGTCCGAGAGCTTGGAAAGCAGGCTTGTGCCGCCCTGGACGATTATATTTTTTTCGTCATTTATTGTGAGAGTGCAATCGCCGTAATTTGCGAAGAAAAACTCTGCTATCACCAGAAGAAGCGCAAGAGCAGCGGCTATTACTGAAATTATTAGAACCGAAATTAATAATGTAATAATCAATTTCTATTTTCCCGCAAGAACACCTGTGAATCCTATAAACGCAAGAGCCATTATACCTACAATTATCAAAGTTATCCCGGGTCCCTGCAAACCTTTCGGGATTGAATCATTGAACAATCTACTTCTGATATTTGCCATTGCGACGATTGCCATAAACCATCCGGTACCGCTT
>JARRRJ010000515.1:0-2313 GCA_037380865.1 Sedimentisphaerales bacterium | reverse complement strand
GTAATCGCGTATTACCATGAATAATGCAGCGCCTAAAATTGCGCAATTAACTGTTATTAAAGGTAGAAATACACCGAGACGCTGATAGAGAGATGGAGAGAGCCTGTCAATTGCCATTTCCACGAACTGCACGAAAGCCGCGATAATAATGATGAACATTATAAAGCGGAAAAACTCCAAATGAAGCGGCTGGAGAACTTTATGGTAAACCACCCAGTTCAGCGCGCATGTGCAGGTCATTACGAAGATGACTGCAATACCAAGTCCTATAGAAGATTTTATCTCACGCGAGCAGCCTATAAAGGGACACAGACCAAGAAAATAGCTCAGTAAAATGTTTTGTGTGAAAATAGCTGATATAAGAACGATGAAAGCATAAGAAAATTCGTGCGTAAGGTTCATTTCTTCTTTTCCTCCCTTGACATTTGTATCGAGCGGAATATCCAGACAACTATCGCAAGCATGAAAAACGCTCCCGGAGGCATAACCATTATTATCCACTTATCCCAGTACTGGCTGCTGAAGTACGGAACGCTGAAACCTATGAACGTTCCCATCCCAAGCACTTCGCGGAAGGTTGCGATAATAAGCAAAACAAAGGAATATCCGAGTGCATTAAAAAGAGCGTCGAGCATCGCCCTGCCCGGCGGATTGGAATTAGCACACGCTTCGCATCTTCCCATTACAATACAGTTTGTGATAATCAGGCCGACATAAGGCCCGAGGTTTTCAGACATCTGCGGCCAGTACGCTTTCAGGAGCACATCGATTATGATGACGTAAAAAGCGATTATAAGCGTCTCAATCATCATTCGGATATTACGCGGCGTGAAAGCTCGAATTGCAGAGACAGACAGAGCACTTAAACACAGAGTAAAAATCAGTGCGGCACACATTACTATGGTATTCAAAACAAGATTCGTGACAGCGAGCGTACTGCAAATGCCAAGAACCTGTACGAAAATAGGATTGTTCTGCCAGAGCCCTTCGTAAGCAAGCTGTTTTGTTTGTCCTTTTGTCATTATTGATTCTCTATCTTCTGACGCCACTGGTCGAGGCTGTCATTAATAATCTTTTCAAGTCTGACGCTTGTCTGTGTCGCACCTGTTACGGCGTGAACCTGTCCCTGCTTCAATTCTTCTCCGGGCCTCCTGAAAGTAATCGGCTTTCCCTGTGTTGACATTTCCAGGTCATCGAACTGCCTGGTAAATTCTTTTTTCGAGATTTCTGCACCCAGGCCGGGCGTTTCTCTCTGCTCGTAAACGACAAAACCTGTGATTGTCTTCAAATCAGGTTCTATTCCAATAACCGCCTTAATTTCCGCCCAGAATCCCCGTCCTTCGATAGGTAAAGCGTAAGCTTCTATTGCTCCGTCTTTTCTCAGAGTGTAGGCTCCTGCTGTCTGGTCAGTCGGCTCATCGACTTTGTCCTCGAATTCTTTGTGGAGCTGAAGTGAAGACATGCCCGGAACATACATACCAGGCAGAACATTCAGTACCGCAAGTTCGAAATTTCGCTGCTGGTTGGCCTGCACTCTTTCCTGCGTGTATTGGGAAAAGCCAATCACTGCAGAGCTGAAGACAGCCGTGACGATGAACATATAAAAGACCGGAAACCATCGTTTTTCTTTCATTTCTCTTTCTCCGGCTGCTCCCCCATGCTCGCGAGTTGTTGTGACACGTTCTTCTTTTTCTCTCTGAAATTACGAACTATGTTATCCAGTGTCGGAGCGAACATATTTCCAATTAATATCGAGAACATCAGGCCGCCGTTAAAGATGGAGAAGTTCCTGATAACGACTGTACTGATAGCTATTATAATTCCATAATATATTTTGGCCGTGTTGGTTCTCGGTGCACTTATAGGATCCGTAGCCATGAAAAACGCGCCGAACAGAAAACCTCCCCCGAGCACGGCAACCCAGGCCTGCGGCACCGGTTGAACTCCCGCCCAATACAGTACCTGGTTTAATACGGCGTAGGATATTACAAGTGACAGTATTATGACCCGGCTTGCAGTCCTTGTTACGTACAGGTACATTCCACCGATAAGGATCAAAATTGCGCTTGTCACACCCATCGTGCCGCTCATTCTGCCTGTGAACAGGCTTTCGAGAAGAGTAGTCTTTCTCAACTGAACAGTCTGGTCTTCGGGAATGTCGAACGGTATTTTGCTGACAGCCTGCTCGCCTGAACTCAGCGTTAGTTTTCCCGATTTAATATTTGCCATAGGCGTTGCGCCTGTTAGCGCATCGGGAGCATTTGCGGTGGACCACAGCTTCAAAGCTCCCCAGGGACCCTGGGCGGCCGGCGC
>JARRRJ010000514.1:0-3976 GCA_037380865.1 Sedimentisphaerales bacterium | reverse complement strand
TAATGTTGGCGACGGCATTCCATGGGCCGGCATAGCATGGTCTCCTGACGGACAACAAATTGCTTACACCGCAGGAGGAAATTTGCATGTCATCTCCAGTGATGGCGGCCAATCAAGGATTATCAAAACCGATTTGGATGCAAGGCATTTAAAAATTGACTGGTCGAGAGACGGAAAACAAATTGCTTTCACAGCTTCCCGCGGAGGCGAACCCGAGCTCATTTTGATGGAAAATTTCATGGGTGACTAAGCAATTGCAGTGCAGTTCACTGAGGCGCTGTACTGGTATATGAAGAAGCTGATTCCGGCGGTCCGCCAACGTATTTTGGATAATTTGGGTATGAACAGAGCGGCAGGCTGCGGTTGCCGGAAGTGACTATGAGCGTTTTTGCTGGCGCCTCGTTTTTCTCTACCCACGCCATGAGAATGTCTCTCTTGTCGTATTGGCTGGGAACTTGTGTGACAGGGATCGTCTGTCCGTCGCCGTTTATTTGATAGCTTCTCCCGCTCAAACCATGACCAACCTGAGGAATTACGAAGAAGCGCGCAAACGCGTCGACTGTGTCCTGACCCATCTTGTCAATCACCGACTGGAAATAATCCAACTGTGCTCCCGGAGATGAGAGGGTATCATTGGTTCCTATCGTCACAAACATCTTTCCGCCTCGTTTATAAAACGCAGAAAGGTCGGGATTGGTCGAGTCGAGCCACTCAGAAATCTGTTCTCGACGTTTATTTAACGCACCTCCTTCGACGTAATCAAGCGGATTCGCAGAGAGATCCTGCATCAAAAATCCCGTTACGCCCAAAATTCCCAGGTGCGAATGCATACGTGCGTTGACAGGGGCGCCTTCCTGTCCCCGGTATCGTGTAGATTCTATCAGTCCCGAGCCTGAAACATCAGTGTTGGGCACCCACATTCCGAAAGTTTTGACTCCGTTTGCGAGCGGCGTCGCAAATTTGTAGCGGCTGTAAACAAACTCGAGCGTTTCAATCTGGCCGTACGTCAATTTGGCGGATTCTGAGGTGTCGCTGGGATTGGGATCAACTCCGTTGGGTGCTCTCAGAGCGGTCCATGGGTCAGTAGGTCCTATGCCGTCAGTGACATCGAAGAGGGCTCGTGCCGCCATGTAATTGTTAATTATTCCGTCTGCCAGGCCGTCAAGCTTGTCACACTGTCGTATGAATTCCGCGCGAATGGCGTTTACTTTGGCCGGTGTGACCCATTTTGATAATGGTTTTTCCTGGATTCGAATCAGCTCGGGTGCTCCATGATAACCATAGCGGCGTCGTGAGTCTTCTTCATCTGCATATAGCCCAGGTTCCTGATTGCTTCGTCGTTTAGCGCCCAGTTGTTGGCTGAGGCTCCGCCGCCACGAGCACCGAAGCCACCCATCATTCCTCCCGCCTGATGACCCGAATCGCTGCCGTACATGGCAATTCCGGAATTTGTTGTACCACCGCCGCCTCTGCCGCCGCGCCTGCCGAAACCTCCACCGAAACCTCCGACGGTAATTGTGCCGTTCATTCCGCCGCCGCCTTGCTGTATTGCTCTTCGTGACCAGCTTGCGGGCAGGACTACACGGAAATTGATTGGAAATCCATTTGGATCAACCGGCAGAATGGAGCCTTCGACTATAGCGGAACTTGATGCGGCATCAGCGCCTTCTACCCATCGAGGCGCAGAGAGTTTTACTTCACTGACGGGTTCGCCAATAGCAGAGACAGGAATAGAAGTTCCCACGCGCTCGACTGTGACATCTGCCTGGGTAATTATCTTGTTCTCACCTGCCGGAGGCAGCTTCGAGCCGGGAGCCGGAATAGACTCTGCCGCGGTCAGGGTATCGCCAAACGCGAGTATAAAAATAGCTGTAAGTGTAATTAACGCCGCAATAAATTCTGAGTAGTTTTTCAGTTTTTTCATAATGCCTCCTAACTTATTTTCTTTTTGTTAACTTTGCCAAATCGAACGTTTGTTGTCAACTATTTATTTTAATAAGTGCACTCACAGGTCTTTTCCAGAGCACTCCGTCGTGCGCAAATGTTTCGCAATGCAATTTCTATAAAAACTCAACGAAATCTTCTCTATAAATCCGCCGCCGAAAAATAAAAAAACAGACATAACCAATTTGTCATGTCTGTTTAATTTAGATTAGCAAGTACAGAATTCGAACCAGGAATCTCTGCCGCAGGTATCCGGCTTTATCACTCCTCCTTCGATTTGTCCTGTGTCAGGAGTCCGAGCCGATAAGGCAGGAGGCTGTAGTTTCCGCCGCTCGATGGGTCACGGCCTTGGAAAAGGAACCTGAGATTTTCGGGATCGATAATCATCTTCTCATCATAGCCGTCACGAAGCATTTCTCCGTGACTGATATCCCTGGTCCAGGGCTTCACACCTTCATCGAAGGTGACATTGTTGATCCCTGCGAAAGGAGTCTGCCACGAATCGGCGCCGGGTACAGGTGTCCATTCACCATCGAGGCGATCGGATACCCAGGCGCGATAATAGCGTGCCGGGCTCAGGGCTTCGTTGAGAGTCAGATAGGTATTCGTACCCTTGATCTTATAAGTAATGCTTCCCTCGAAAAGGTTGTTTCGATTGTCCTGAATGGCAAGTTCGGGATCGCTCATGCCATTGGGGAAGTCTTCGATTGTTGTCCGGCTGCGCCAGAAGCGGCCATCATCTCCGGTAAAGAACAGGTAGACGTGTGTATCGTCAGCAATCAAGTGAAAGTCGATCCATTGTCCCCTCCCGAGAGTGCTCGGCTTGCCCTGGAAGAACTCTTTTGGTGCTGTCCATGTTTCCGGCTTTGAAATGTCATCGGTAGTGCAATATTTCGGCGGCTGTGTCTGGAAAGTCAGGTACCACTTCTTTTGCGGAGTGAAATAGAACATGTGTGGTGCGCAGTTGTAGCTTCTCGTCGTAAAATTCGGATTGACATCGATGTAGGTCAGCCTGGCTTTGGGAGCGTCAGCCCAGTCCTTGAAGTTCAGGTACACCATGCTCCATGTTCTGCCGGATGTCGAGTAGGCTGTTGCGTAGATATGCCAGAGGCCGTTGTAGTAGACTACAGTCGGGTCTTTGACGGACACAATCGTGTGGTTTGCGTCGGAGACGGGACTGACCAGGACACCTGAAGATTTCCATTTGAGCGGCGTGGAAAATGGCAATTTCGGTGCATCCTGAGCAGATTGCTCAGCGGCAAAGGCTGCAAGACTGCTGCAAGCAAGCAGTATTGATACACTAACACAGATGAACGTTGATTTGTTCATAGGAACCTCCTTCTAAAAAGTAAGTTTGCAAAATCAGATAATACGTTTTCTTCATAAACCGCGCCAAGTATCTGCCCGGGATTAACATATTCACCGGCCTCAACCGCCTTATCCAGAACAAAACCGTTAAAATCCGCCCTGATAGCTGTTTTTTCAAGTGGCAGTTAACGATTGTTACAGCCCAAAACAGGACGTTGAACGTGGGCTTGCCCAGAGCACGGGCAAAACTGTAGAGATTTACATCGTACCTGTTTGCATCGACGGCATGCCATTTTAGCTCAGTGTCGCCAACGCTGACCTTGTCACCATCATGCGGAACGACTGTGAACTGGTCGGAGAAATACTCTCTCTTGACAGACGCCTGTACGAAGCTGTCGGTAAGCTGCTGATTGCTGCGAAGCGACTGGGGAATCGGTTCGAGCAGAAGCCATCGCTGTATAAAACCGTTGGCATCGGGATGTATCTCGCCGGAAGTTGGACGTGCGAAGTAAGGTGCCAACTCTTGCGCAGCGTCGCCGGTTACTGTCGACTGCGGCTGGCGGGATTGCTCAGAGGCGCAGGCCGCAAGAATGCCGCCAATCAAAACCATCGATACGGCAAGACGTGTCAACATAGATTTGTTCACAAGCTTGTCCTTTTTCAAAAAGAGCGTGCAAGAACATATGCACCGATTCGAGAGCTATATTACCTCCCGTCTTCTCTC
>JARRRJ010000513.1:0-2936 GCA_037380865.1 Sedimentisphaerales bacterium | reverse complement strand
GCATAAATAATCCCTTTCCTGATCGACTTTTATTGATTTTGATTCTCGATTCTTCTTCTTTGGAAATATTTCTGCAAAAGCTCACTGCACTCAATCGCCATGACGCCGCTCGTGACTTCGAGGCGATGGTTCAAACGCTCATCCTGAACGATATTATAAAGACTCTTTACGGCGCCGGTTTTGGAATCATCACAGCCGTATACGAGTCTGTTCATTCGTGCCAGGACAAGTGCGCCGGCGCACATCGGACATGGTTCCAAAGTCACGTACATTGTGCAATCGTGGAGACGCCAGCTTTCTAAAAACGTCGCCGCCTGAGTAAGTGCTATTATTTCCGCGTGGGCAGTTGGGTCCTGAAGCAGCTCGCGCTGGTTGTACGCTTTGCCAATAACCTGATTTTTGTAGACTATAACAGCACCGATAGGCACATCGCCATTTTCCTCGGCGATAAAAGCCTCATCAATAGCAAGCTTCATATAACGATTATCTGTATCATTACCCAAGATGATTCCATATCTCCATTCAAATGCTGAAAAGCATAGTAACCAAAAAATGTCACAGATGTTTATAAAACGCATTCAATCGAAAACTGATTATCCTGTTTTAACTCAATTTGTCAAGTTTTACTCGATAATGTAGGTAATAACGAAGTTCAAAGTAAGCAATTCTCTCATTGTGATTCTGTCTTTTTACAGCTTAATTAGTGTATGTTTTAGTCTAAAATAATTAGAGTCGAAACACCCGGGCCACATCCAGGGGAGTGCATAGAGTGCCTGCAGTTATAAAAGAACAGAAGAGCATAAGAGCAAGGGAGCATAAGGAATTAAGTCATTGCCCTGATGCAAGTTGTCAACAAAAGCGCACTAATGCACTTGTGAGTTATGGATTTATACACTTATTGATTCTCTTTCTTTTTACATCCGGCTGTGCTGTAAATCAGGACAAGGAAATAGCTTACTACAGAGACGTTTTAGGAAAATCCCCGGAAGGTGTTCCAGAAACACTTGAGCCGAATCAGCCATTGGTACTGGTTACAGCACTGCAGATGGCAAACTGGCATAACGAACAGCTTGCGATAAAGGGCGAGCAATATCTTCAGACATTGATAGACAAGGACAGAGCTGCGTCAAATTTTCTGCCGCAAATAGCCTATATTCCGACTTATACGCGGCAGGAAAAAATCAGTTTCTCGGGTCCGCTTGGCAACCTGGGGAGTCAGTTTGTTCCGCCGCACACTTTTGACCAGCCTGTGGATGCTCAACTCAATCTGAATGTGCCGAGAGATATTGCCAACGTGGAGAGAGCCAACTCTGCCGCCGAGCAGCAGAAGAACCTGTTACTGGACTTGAAATCCACAATTCTTCTCGATGTAGCGAGGGTTTATTACCAGGTAATGCTCTACGAATCGCAGGTAAGTGTCCTGGAGAATTCGGTTTCAGTTCAGAATGACAGGGTGACAAATGTTCGTAATATGTACAGAGCCGGAACGGCACGTCAACTCGATGTAGTTCAGGCCCAGGCACAACTTTCGCAAACAAAAGTCTCCTTAATCAAGGCCAAAAATAATGCATCGACGGGCCGTGCTACACTTGCTTTTCTAATCAACACACCAATTGTCGGAGGTGATTTGTCGGACGAGCTGCAATTGCCTTCACATTTACCTTCCTATGAGCAATTGCTCTCAACTGCGAGGGAAAATCGTGAAGACCTTAAAGCAGCAACCCACCAGGTAGAAGCTTCCGTTCATTCGTTGCAGGAGACATGGAGCAGATATTTTCCTTCTATTTCACTCAATTTTACATATTTCCTAAGCAGGCAGAGCTTTCCATCGGATGTAAGCTGGTTATATTCGCTTGGATTGAATGTGCCTGTATTCTCCGCAGGTCTGATACATGAAGATGTAAGAACGGCCTGGTCAATACTGCGCCAGGCAAAATTGTACGAGTCATATCTTTACAGGCAGATAGATGAAGAACTGAAAGTAGCAATCGAAAACTACAATGAAACTGCAAATGAACTGAGTGAACTTCAGGTCCTTGTCAAAGCGGCCCAGGATGAGCTGCAAAGATCGATTTACGCTTACAAGGCAGGTCTGGCAACGAATCTCGACACCATTATAGCAAGAAACCAATTGTTGACGGCGGAGCTTTCACTTACAGAAACGGAATTCAACGAGAAGATAAATTTTCTCAACCTGATGAGAATTATGGGACAGTTCGATGCAGCCAGTTTAAAGTCGGGATTCGAAGAAGAGCTTAAAAATATTACAGCAGGAGACACTACTACACAAGACAAAATCGAACTTCGTGCGGAAATTACTGATCAGTGTTGTAATAGGTAACATTGTGGGACAGAAAATAGGTATACCTTATTATCATTATAGAATCTCCCACGTAAAAACTGACGATGCATTCATCGAAGGTCATATTACGTCCCTGTCATCGCGTATCACAGGCCATGTTTGGAAGCTCTATGTAAATGATAACCAGCTTGTCAAAGAAGGAGAGCTTATCATCGAGCTCGACCCTCGTGATTTTCAGGCCAGGCTGGAGCAGGCCAAAGCTTCTCTGGCAAAGGCTGAGTCACAGAGCGAGTCCGCAACAATAAATGTGTCACTCACTGAAATCACAGCTTATGCAGATCTGGCGGATGCCAATGCCTCAGTCGCATATGCACAATCAGCGCTGAATACTGCGCAGGCGAAACTGGCTGTTGTCAAGAGCGAGCTGGCGCAGGCTCAGGCAAATGTCGACGTAGCAAAAAGCTCTTACGAGCAGGCTCTGTCTGAGGTCCAGGCTATGCAGGCTTTGTATGAGAGAGACGAAACGGACCTGAAAAGAAATAAGCAATTATATGACACGAACTCGATAACCCTGCAGCAGTTGGACCATGCGATAGCGGCTGCAAAGGTATCGAGTGCAAATCTCGAAGCATCG
>JARRRJ010000512.1:0-3415 GCA_037380865.1 Sedimentisphaerales bacterium | reverse complement strand
GTTCTCCTGTTGTAATGTCCCAGATCAGGGCAGTCCTATCCTCTGAACCTGCTGCCAACAGCGTCCCATCCGAACTGAATTCAATATCTAGCATCAATCTGTTGTGGTGTAACTCTTTGTATAACTTACCTGTTTCTGTATCCCAGAAACGAATATTATGGTCCCATCCCGTTTTTGTAGCCAGCAGTTTTCCATCCGGACTGAATAATAGAAAATTTACAACTCCATTGGTTTTCATTTGAGGACCATAAGGATGACCGGTAGCAACATCCCAGAGTTGTGCTATCTGGCCACCGCCGGTAGCTATTAGTTTGCCATCCGGGCTAAAAGCAAGTGTTTGAAACCATTCATGTCGAATGGTCTTTCCATATGCCTGGCCGGTGGCAGTATTCCAAAGGCGAACAGTATCATCAAGATAACCTGTCGCCAGAAGCTTCCCATCGGAACTGAAATCAATTAATTTATTGCGATTAACAATGCGAGTATTACCAAGATCATGTTGCAGGATAGGGCCAACCGGTTGTCCGGTGGCAGTATCCCATAATCTCGAAACTCCTTCTAATGAATGAGTGACCAGTAATCTGCTATCCGGGCTGAATTGTACCGCATTGATATTTTTCTCTAATTGTAGTGGCGGGCCGTGGGTTTGCCACGTTCCCATTTCCAAAAGTTGAGCCGTCTGTCCGCTGACAGTAACCAGGTACTTACCATCGGGACTGATTGATTGAATTGGACTTCCAGGTAGGATATCCACCAGTCTTCCAGCAGAAAGGTCATGTGCAATTGCCCATAATCTTCCAATCGATGCCCTAAGGGACGGACTATCCTTGGCAGTTTCCCATGCGTCAACGAGATCCAGCATTCCCAGTGGATTACCTTCGTTCAGGAGTTGGAGACCATCTTCAAGTTGCGCTATTGCTAACAAGTGCTGCACCTGAATTCGAGCTTCTTCATTTTGTTTAAGTAGATCTTCAACAATTGTTTTTTGTGTTACAGCTTCTTTCTCGTTTTCCTGCGCCACCACGAGAGCAGCATCTTTTTCCTCTTTTGCTTGTCTGGTAATAAATAACAAAGTTGTAGAAATTACAATCCCAAGAGTAAGGGTAACTCCTATCATGAAAAGAGCAGCAACAGTTTTGCGATACTTCTTTACAAATTTTCTGATGCGATAAGTATAGTTATGCGGGCTGGCATGAACAGGCTCATTGTCGAGATGCCGCAGAATATCCTGGGCAAACTCACTGGCCGTCTCATAGCGATAGGTGCGATCCTTCTCAAGAGCCTTCATTACAATCCAGTCCAGGTCACCGCGGAAAAGTTTCCATAATGAACCAGGATTGGTCTGACGATGTTTAGCGATATCCGTAATTGTTTCGGTCATTGTGCTTAGCTTCGCAGAAGGCTTGGGAGGTTCTGTTTCCCTGATTATTCGCTGCATTTCAATGTAACCCGCCTCGCGAAGTTCCTGAGCATCAAAAGGTGTAGATCCGGTCAGGAGTTCATATAATAAAACTCCAAGAGAATATATATCAGTACGAGTATCGACATCAAGGCCGCTCATCTCTGCCTGCTCAGGACTCATATATTCAGGAGTACCAATCATTTGGGCATAGCGTGTAAAAACTGTTTTTTCTGTGAGACGCTGGAAAGTGGCTTTGGCAATGCCAAAGTCTATGATTTTGGGAACGGGGATACCATCATGAAGAGTAATCATTATATTCGATGGCTTAATATCACGATGTATAACTCCCTTTTGATGTGCATGCTGGACGGCTTTACATACATCGATAAACAGTTCCAGACGTTGTTGTGTATTTAAATTGTTTTTATCGCAATATTCAGTAATAGGTATGCCTTTGACCAGCTCCATAACAAAATAAGGCCGACCCGTCTCAGTTGCTCCGGCATCCAGGACTTTGGCAATATTGATATGGTCCATCATCGCCAGTGCCTGGCGTTCTGCTTCAAACCTGCCGATCACCTGCTTGGTATCCATGCCGAGTTTGATTATCTTAAGTGCTACTCGGCGTCGGATGGGTTTTTCCTGCTCGGCCATATAGACATTTCCAAAACCACCTTCACCAATCAATTCAAGAAGTTTATAACGTCCAATCTTTGTCCCGGGGCCTTCAGATAAATGGGAATTATCTAAAGTAAGGTTCGAGCCAAAAGGTGAAACTTCAAGAAAATCATCAGCCTCTTCACGGGATTTGAGTAGAGTCTCTACCCGGGCTATTATTCCCTCACAAAAATAAATTTAATCTAAGAAATATTACTATTTTTTAGAGAATCCTCGTTTTTTCTTGATTTCCGCATGCAACCACGAACGTGCATAATCCCAGTGTCGTTCGGCTGTTGCATGAGAAATTTTGAGTGCCTGTGCTGCTTGTTGTATGGTCAAACCTGCAAAATAGCGTAATTTGACCAGGTTAGCCTTAGTTTCATCCTGTTTTACCAACTTGGCCAGTGCTTCATCCAGATCAATCAAGTCGTCCGCAGCATGCTCTTCAAGTCCCGCTACTACGGTCTCTTCCAAATCAACTCGCTTTTGTCCTCCACCATATCGCATGCTCTGCTTTCTTCTCGCATTTTCAATAAGAATCCGCCGCATTGCTTCAGCTGCAGCCATAAAAAAATGATTCCGGCTGTTCCAATTCTGGTCATTTTTCCCCACTAAACGGATATATGCTTCATGAACCAAAGCAGTTGCCTGAAGTGTTTGACCCGGCAGTTCCTTAGACATTTTCTGAGCAGCTAAAAGCCGCAATTCTTCATAAACTAGAGGTAGCAATTTATCTGCGGCTCGGAAATCACCTTGCTCAATTGCATTCAGAATTTGTGTTACATCAGCCATACCGCCTCTCTAAAAGCAGACTTTTGATGCTCTAAGATCCCGGACTCAAGGTGATAAGTCTGAAAGGTGCAGTTGGACCTCTTTTCACATATATAAGTTTGTATTTATTTACGGATTACCTGAATAATTATATTGAAAGTGTGATTATTGAGCAAGCACCAACATGTTAAAAAATATTATATAAATATGAATTGTACCAAAAGATCTCATAAGTAAATCAAGGTCGAAACTCGAATTCGAAAATTCAGAAATAGACTATGTTGATTATTAGTAAAT
Organism: Sedimentisphaerales bacterium; assembly: GCA_037380865.1. Lineage (GTDB taxonomy): Bacteria > Planctomycetota > Phycisphaerae > Sedimentisphaerales > Anaerobacaceae > JAFGPS01. The sequence goes on along the minus strand of JARRRJ010000512.1, from coordinate 285 downwards.
TTCGACAACTGATATGATTATAGTATTCTAAAATCAATAAACTATTTCTAACTGTTTTGTGCAAATCAATTCCAATTAGCGCAAATCAATGAAATAAAAAACTAGAACTCATTTCAAAACCCTCCGAAGCAGGATTACGATACAGCCAAGCTGAACCATAGCAAGGAAGTTGACAAGATGATATTCATAACGAACAACGAGACGACGAAAGTTTTGAAGCCAGGCAAACAGCCTTTCAACCTTCCATCGCTTTTTGAATCTTCTCAATACTCGACCATCCTGCGT
>JARRRJ010000511.1:0-3859 GCA_037380865.1 Sedimentisphaerales bacterium | reverse complement strand
CGACCAGCTTGTCAGGAGAGTCTTTGACCTGGTTCATATAAGTTTCGAGGTAATGCTGCGCTTTTACGGGGTCGCCTCGATCGAGCAGAAGCTTAACCATAGCCGCCTGAGCAGGGCGGTAAACAGGATCGAAACGCAGCGCCAAATTATACTGATATTCTGCATCATCCCATGCCTTATCAGCCTGATAAAGCTGACCTAATAGGAAATGTGTCTGTGAATCCTCAAAGTTTTTCTCCAGGGATCTGCGTAATTCAGCCTTCTTCTGCTCAGTAGACAAATTTGAATAATAGTCATTATTCGGACCGGGATTTGTGCAGCCCGTTAAAACAATCATCAGAAAAAATACGAAAACAGAAATGTTACGAAAGCCCAAACTCTTTGCCATCAACTTCCTGCTCTTGACTACGCCCGCCATTCGGACCTCCGTGGAGTAAATTTTACAAAACCTTCTTAACCTTATTCCAATTTTGGTCACTCATTTGTTTATGTGATTTTCTCATGCAGTTAAAATCATTGCAAGAAAATTTTTAAGAAATAAAATAAAAAAATAAATTTTCTTTTATAAATTCAGAACAAAGCCCATTCTTCGCGCAAAAACAACTTATGTAAAAGTGAGAAAAAATTCTATGTAATAAAATGGACATTCCAATCGACTATTATATTGAAGTCGGTTGTTAAGTTTGCTCGAAAGGAAATTCGCTTGCAAGTCATTGACTGGCAGACAATTATTAAAAAGCATGGCACTGTCGTATGGCAGACGGCGTACAGGCTTCTTGGTAATCACGCTGATGCTTCCGACTGTTTTCAGGAAACATTTATATGTGCTTTGAAAGTATCTAAGCGCCAGAAGATAAAGAATTTTCCTGCTCTTCTGGCTCGTCTTGCAACAACTCGAGCGATAGACCAGCTTCGCAGGCGAATTCGTCAGGATTCGAATAAGTCTATTGTTGATTATGAGTTTGCGGATTCAAGTAAAAATCCTGATCCTGCTAACTTAGTTCAACACCATGAGTTAGGAAAAAAGTTGCGCAAAGCGCTAGTTCGATTGCCTGTTCAGGAAGCGCAGGTTTTTTGTATGCGAGCAGAAAAGTGAGGTGACGTTATGAAAAACGAAGATGATATTCTTAATAAAGCAGTTAAAGCAATGAAACAGGAACAGATTCCAGTAGGACCTTCTGAAAATCTGGCTGAAGAGACACTGGAAAGACTTAATCATGTTTCAAGTCAGTTGCCTCAGCAGCAATTTGACAAGCAAGTTGTGTTCTCTCAAAGACTTAAGTTAATTAATAGTCTAACGAGAATAGCAGCCGTAATTATTTTGCTGGTTTCAGTTGGCTATGCGGCAGGCAGACTCTCGGCTCCTAAGGCACCTGATATGCAGCAAATACAGGCTGCATTGGAGCCTGCGATAAGAGAGGAACTGCTCGATGAAGTGACTCAATATGTTCAGCTCGGTGTCACGAGCGGCTATATTCAGCTCAGAGAAGAGCTTACGGAACAATATCAGCAGGATTTGAATCAGGCCGCTCTGCAAATCCTGAACGCTTCAAGCACTATCACGAACCAGCGTCTCGAAGAGCTCATTCAGTATATCGCAACCGCACAACTTCAGGACAGGCAATGGCTTGCGGCTGCAATACGAAGAACCGAGCAAAACAGGCTCGAAGATAAGACTCAGCTGGGCAGCGCTCTGATAAACTTCGCGTCCAGAACTGAGCTGGACCTGCAGCAAACACAGCAAAACGTCGCTGTAATAGCGGGATACTTAACAGGCGCCGACCAATATCTTACTGATGAAAACGAAAGTCCCAATGACTTAAACTGACCGAAGTCCAGGTAACTCAGATTCAAGGAGAAAAAAATGAAGACCATAAATCGAACCATCATAATTCTTGCCGCGTTTCTCATGCTCGCTCCAGTTTTCGCATTTGCTCAGGGTTCCTCAGGTGCGGCAGCTGAGCCGAACGTTCCTGGGCGAGCAATAGGCCGGTCGGGCGATTATCGCACCAGGCTTAGCACCTCGCAAACGCAGGCACAGCTCGAGAGTGCCGGCACCGATACAGCGCCCGAACGCCCGGTGCAGAGAGCAGGTGAATCGTCGGCTGCTTTCGCCGCCAGGATGCGCGCCTGGGAAGCTGAGGTAAGACGCTTGACTGCCGCTTCCGAAATTGAGCGGCTTAAAAGGCAGTTGGAAATCAGCCGCCCGGTGTCAAGGCCGGTTGCGGGAACTTCTGCAGTCTCTGACAACGTGACTGTGATTCCTGCGCAGAAACTCGGCCCGGAAAATCTTCTTAATATTAATGAAGATATGAATATAATGTCGCGGATATTACTGAATAAATTAAACCCACAACCGAGAGGACCTTTAGGTGGATGGAATTTGTTTGCAGACCAATGGGTTTACGGGCAGACTTTGGGACTTGCAAATAATAAATTCAGCAGCATGTATCTGCAAGGTTATGGAGCTTTGTTTTTAATGACTGTTGATTTTCCATTGTCGGCTCCTCCTGAAACTCAGGAAAAGCCGCAAGAGCCTAACGAGGGAGAAGTTGACCAGGTTTGGCAGCAAACAAGGCAGCAGATTTATGAGCCGCAGGTAGCTTCAACCACTTCAACCGGCACCCGCACAGGAGCTGCAACCATCTCCCGTACAAGAGCTGCACAGCCTCAGACAACATATGATGCTGAAAAAGTGGATAATCTTAAGACAACACTTGTCACAACTTTGAAACACGCGTCAAACATCAGAGCATTGAAGCCTGACGAATCTGTGACTCTCCGAGTCACAGGACCAGAACCATCTACAAAAATAGTAAGCATCAAAACACAGGAAAAGCAAACGCTTATTACATACGAATCCAACGGAGTCCTGTACACAGCTTCTATGGCAAACGATCCTGAATACCTGAAAAAAATAACAATTCCTATTGCTATCGTTATTCGTGCGAAGAAATCGGACATTGACGCATTTGCAAAAGGCGAGCTGAGCCTTGATAAGTTCCGCGATACAGTTGAGGTTTTCAGTTATCCATTGTTAAGCGGTAATGGAACTGACTTGTATTAAAGGTTGGAATAACACCCTCAGGTAAGATTATTTCCGGGCCGGATGATAAATTATTCCGGCCCGTATATTCTGTACGGCAGGTTATTCGGATAATCCTCGACAACTTCCGCGTAATCATCGAGCCAGTAAGCTTCGGGATTGCTTTCGAAAACCAGGAAGCGGCCGCTCTCGAGGTAGAGAGCTTCGCAAGCAGCTCAGCCAAAACCTCAGGATCTGAGTTCACTCCTTTAATCAGCGGCATCTGGTTGGTCACAATTGCTCCTGCTTTTTGCAGCATCTCTATTGCCTTTACCGCGACATCTGTCAACTCTCGCGGATGCACAAAATGTGTCATTATATAAATCTTTTGTCTGCCGGAGCTGTGTCTTCTTATCATATCTAACAGACCGGGTGATTCTATGATGCGATACGGGTTGAACGCGGGCATTTTCGTGCCGATACGAACTATATGAATATGCTCAATCTCCATCAGGCGAGCGACAATTTCCTCAAGCTTAGAGGGCTTGAGAATCAATGGATCTCCGCCTGATAATAAAATATTTGTTATCTCGGGATGTTCCCTGATATATTGCAGAGCAGATGTCAAGTCACGCAGATGCTCTCCTCGCGGGCTGATAAAGAGACGCTTGCGAAAACAGTACCTGCAAATTCCTTCACAAACGTTACTGACGAGCATCAGAACGGTGGAATTGTACTTATGCTCCATCCCGGGCATGACAGTGTAGGTATGTTCATCTGAAGGATCGAGCCTGCCCCAGTCTTCAAGCTCATCGATGTTGGGAATAATTGCTC
>JARRRJ010000510.1:0-3253 GCA_037380865.1 Sedimentisphaerales bacterium | reverse complement strand
CGCACAGGCCGAGGTTATTGGTTGCCGGTACTGCTAGGCTTATTGGTTGGCGGCGGACTCGGTGCCTATGTGTCCGGTGCGATATTCGGCTGGACTATGCTCTCGCATGCGCTTGTAGGAGGCAGACTCGGTATCGCGTTTTCAGTAATAGCATACAAACGAAGGTAAGTTGATATGCGGCGTATTCTCTTGTCAGGTTTGTTACTCGGCTGTTCCTCCATCGTCCCGGCCAAAGAAAACGTGTGGATTATCGGTGGCGGGCCTAATCCGCAAGATTCAGCCGCTCAAATCGAATTCAACGTAAACTGGGTGGTTGATTCACTCAAAAATTTGGTCCCGGATGCGGATCTACATCTGTATTATGCCAACGGCAGGAAAAAAGGCCTGTCTGTGGTTGAATGGCGTCCACCCGTCGAAGGCAAAACACCGTTGCTGCCACTGGCCCGGGTATTTGGCGAACACTTTGCGGCCGGATACACTTTCCGGCAGAAACGGGTACCCGACGTCGAGGGCAGTACCCAGGCGAATGAACTTATTCCCGCGCTGCGACAAGGTTTGGCGAAGATACGTCCGAATGACCGCGCCCTGATTATTTATAACGGACACGGCCTCAGAGATTTCAAAGATGCCGCAGGCAATTACTTCCGTTTATGGCGTGACACGCGCTTCACTGCCCGCCAGTTTGGGCAGGTACTCGACTCGGTAAATCCGAAAGTACCGGTCCGTTTTGTCCTGACCCAGTGTTTCGCGGGCGGTTTTGAACGCGCCATCCATCCACAGGCGCGGGATGAGCTCGCGCTCGCCGCGGGTCAACGCTGCGGTTTCTTTGCCGTGTCCAAAGATAAAGAGGCGGAAGGTTGTTCCCCCAGTACGAAGCGCACCTCTATGCCCTGGCCTATGCCCAAAACGCGGATATCCCGCAATCCACTTCGGAATTGTTTCTCGATCGCTGGCAACCATGGTATTTTCGCTGGCTGGATACCGGGAAGCTACCTGATAACGTCTATGGCCATCTGGCACGAGGCCTGGCACACAGAAACGGCTTGCCCGAAACAGGCCACCGCATGATCACAGAACTGGATGCACGCCGTGGCCATTTGCATGCACAAATTGCAGATCTTGAAAAGGAAAAAACCCGGCTTCATATCAAAATGAAAAAACTGCAAAAAGCCATGCGGAATGACCTTGACTTCAAATGGCCTCAAATACTCCATCCCTATACGGCAGGCTTTGCCCAGCTGATGGCGACTGACCAGGATGCCATCGTGAGTTTCATAGAACGACAGCCACACTATCAGGAACTGGTTAGTGCTCAGAATCGATTAGACAAGATCAAGCTGGATATCTTACATACACACAGGAAACTTACTCAGTATGACAAAATCCTGCGCTTACGCGGGTTGGCTCGTGAGCTCAATGAATTCAGGCGTTTTGCCAGCCCGAGCATAAAAGCAGACTATACCCGCTTACTTAAATGTGAGCAGTTGCCTTTATAATCCGTCACAATGATAATTTCTTGGAAGATGCTTACATCAGAAAAATGAAAGATAGCACCATACTGCATTTGCAGTATTAGCTTTTATATAACAGACACATAAAGAGACCGAGTATTATGGATGTCAATGGGGGAGAGCATCACGAACACGGATTTCAAGTGGAGCCGGCAGTTTTAAACAACGGCTATAGCATCCAGCGCGTCAGCTCACTTGAACAGTGGCACACTATGATCGAATCATGGAATGACCTGCTCCTTGAATCCAATTGCAATACGATTTTTCTTACCTGGGAGTGGCTGTATACCTGGGCAAAATGTTTTCTTGGTCATAATCGCAAGCTTTTCATGCTTTATGTCTATCATAATCGGAATCTGGTGGGGATTGCGCCATTCTATGTTCAAAAGGCGAAACACGGATTAGTTAACTTACGGGAAATCCGTTTTCTGGGATCTCCGGAAACCGGCTCTGATTACCTCGACATTATCATCAAGAAAGGCAGGGAAAAGGCCACGGCCGAAGCAATATATGAATATCTTTTTGACCTCGCCCGCGGAGACTGGGATGAACTGCAACTAACCGACATCCCCGCCGATTCACTCTTTTTTCTGCATTTCATGAACCGCGTGGAAAAACAAGGAAAGTATTATGAGCTAAATCGTTGTGCTGTTATGCCCCAGACAAAATTGCCTGCCGATATGGAATCTTTCTTCTCCATGCTATCTGCCAATCGTCGTGAACGATTTCGCCGGGATATGAGGCGGTTACACAAAGAGGGCAACCCTGAACATCTTACCTATGATGGTTCTGATTATGAGAATGGATTGAGTCGGTTTTTCAACCTCTACAACACCAAAAGCGGTTATAACGGAACAAAATTACATACATTTTTTAGTGGGCTCGGTTCTGTCGGTGACGCAAAACAGCGAGTCCAAATTGATATCCTATGTGTACGTAGTACAGATATCGCAGGATTACTCCACTTGGACTACGATAACAAAAAATCAATGTTACTCATGGTTGTCGATAAGAATTTCAATCAGAAAATAAGCTTTGGCAATCTGCTCGTTGGCATGTGCATGCAAAATTCAGTAGATACCGGCCACGACACCTATGATTTTTTAAAGGGCGATGAAGACTATAAGTTCCACTGGGCCAATCAAATGCGTACTTCCTTGTCGATTACACTAAACCAGCGACGCCCGCAGGCGATTCTTTTGACCACGGTCAGGCTCATCAAATATGCGCTAAAGACAATCTTACGGTAACAGGATTAACGTGATGAAAATTAAATTTATTTCTTGCTGGTTTGCCAACTCATATGGTGCCTACACAGACTTACTACGCCAGGCATTGGAACGAAGACTTGGCGAAGAAGTCGGAGTGATTTGCTCTAATTGCGGCTGCGGCGAACCTGCTGAAGTAAACCGGATATTTCAAAATCGTCGTTGCGACTATTTTGAATTTCCGAATATTTATTATTTTAAATCATCCAATCCAATTAAGTATTGGCTACGCAATGCTGTACGACAGATTGTCTATCGCGAAAGAGCTAAAAAATATATGGACCATGCCGGCGATGCAGAAGTACTGCATTTTCAACAGACTCTCCACGCCTTGGGCTCTGTACCTGTATTCAATTGGCTGCGTCTACCCTCTACTGCTGCACGTATTATTACAGTAAACGAACTTGATCCATATCAGGTTGATTTTCCGAAAAGCAACCTGACATATAATCTGGCTGACCGTATTCTCGTCCA
>JARRRJ010000509.1:539-4405 GCA_037380865.1 Sedimentisphaerales bacterium | reverse complement strand
TTATTAAACTCTACTCTGCCGTCACCGAACAAAACATTCTGTCCCCGCCTGTTGTGATTGTTGCTGTTGACAATCAACTGTTCTTTTTTCAGCACAATGACGATTTTCCCCGAACTGCCTTTCAGAAGTTCTTCAAAAACAGGATTCCTGTCAGCCATGAGCACTCCTCTGCAGATAAGCCCATTGCTTGTCGCCTTAGGACACCGTATCGCAAAGCTGTATGTCACGTACGTTCTGCTTGGGAAGTCATTATACTTCGCGTAATTTGCAATATAAGCTCTGTACTGTTCGGTGTCCATTTTGGTATCTCTTGCGCCTGGGCAAATAAATTTCCCAGGTTCTATATACCCTCCCTTAACCAGCAGGTATGTACCAGCTGTGTCCCAACGCGCTCCTGCCTGCTTAGCCACGACAGGTTGCTTGTTATCGTGATCTTCAAGATAATTTTGATAGCCGCCGTAAAAGTCACCGCCCATAAACGCCTGGCATCGCTGCTGCAGATATCGCTGCTTTGCATAGCCGAATGTGGGAATCAAGATACCCGCAATCAGCAAGATAGTTGCAGCGATTGCAACTATCTCACTGAAATTGCTTAAGAAGCCAAACTTAATTGGTACTCGTTTGTATTGTTCTGCCTCCAGAAGCTCAGTAAGCTGTTTGTTAGCTTGCGGCAGATTGCCGATCCTCTGCATTGTACGTTCTACCAGATCATCCGGGCATTCTTCTATTTCAACATAACTTAGCGGCGCAAAAACCGCCTTCAGCTTTTTGTATATCTCTGCCGCTTCTTTATCGTCAGAAATTAATGCTTCAGCTTTTTCGGATTGTTCATTAGAAGTCAAACCTATGCAGTGATCAAATAGAAGTTGTTTTTGCTCATTACTCAGCGAACTCATTTTTCGTCCTCATTTCCAAAAGATGTTTTCCAGTCTTTTGCAAATCGGCCAACAGCCGTATGTAACCTACTTTTAACCGTTCCAATAGGTATACTTAAAATTTCAGCCATTTGTTTGTAAGAAAATTTGTTAAAATATGCCAAAATTATTATTTCACGGAGATTCTCTGGCATTTGTGCAATAATGTGCGCAACGCGCGACGATGTTTCATTCTTCTCTAACTCCTCGAAAGGCAAAGTGTTATCGGAAGTTATAGTATTCAACATCTCGTCGAAGGAAATGTCCTGAGAATCTGCGATTGCTCCTATAGGAACTGCAGAAGTTCTTTGCCATTTTCTCAGAGCGTCCTTCGCTTTATTGGCTGCTATAGTGAACAGCCAGGGACGCAAAGGTCTGCTCTTATCAAAACTTTCCATGCTTGTATAAAGCTGAAGAAAAGTCTCCTGGAAAACATCCTCGACAAGGTCCTGTCTGTTGAGGAACTGCCTTAAGAATGTGTAAAGTCCGTTTCTATAACGATTTACAATTTCCCGAAAAGCATTCTCCTCACCTTTGGAGTACAAGCTCAGAAGCTCAGCATCTGAGACGCAAATTGAAAACCAAAATTAAGATATATAAATATTCTTTCTGTTTGTAAAATTTGTATCCGCACTCTCGGTGTTTTTTGTTTGACAATTTTCGTTAATGCAAGTAATCATTTATTAGTCAGAAGATACTTTTACATAATAGAATTTCTGGAGGTAATGAACATGTTAAATCAGAGTAAAACAATAGTAATACTTGGGATTTGTTTCATTATGTTACTTCCAACTCTCACACGAGCGCAGGACTGGCCTCAATGGCGAGGGCCTGACAGAGACGCAAAGGTAACAGGGTTCAAAGTGCCGCAAACCTGGCCAAAAGAATTAAACCAGAAATGGAAAGTGAACGTCGGTTTGGGAGATTCAACGCCCGCTCTCGTTGACGGCAAGATCTATGTCTTTGCACGCCAGGGCTCCGACGAGGTTCTGCTTTGTCTCAATGCTGATGATAAGACAGAATTATGGAGAGAGAGCTATTCAGCTCCCGCTGTTACAGGCCCGCCCAGTTCACATCCCGGACCGAGAAGCTCCCCTGCAGTGGCTTCCGGAAAGGTATTCACTTTTGGCGTCGCAGGCACTTTGTCCTGTATCGATGTGGAAACCCACAAAGTGCTCTGGCGAAGAAATGACTATCCCGACGCGAGACCTCAATTTTATACAGCTATGTCGCCGCTAATAGTGGACAAACTATGTATTGCTCATGTCGGCAAGGAATCTGAAGGTGCGCTGATTGCATACAATATTGAAACGGGTGAACCTGAATGGAAATGGACAGGTGAAGGACCTACTTATTCATCTCCTATGTTAATGACGGTTGATGGTGTTAGGCAGGTAGTTATTAACTCCGAGAAAGACCTTTTAGGAATCAGCTTGGACGAAGGAAAGCAGCTATGGTCGATTCCGACTCCGAATCAGAGGATGTTTTACAGTTGTCCTACTGCTATTATTGATGGCCAGACAATCTATTACACAGGACAGGGAACAGGCTCAAAAGCTGTGAAGATTTCCAAGAATGGCGATGAATTCACCCATGAAGAACTCTGGAACAATACCGAGAGCGGCACGACCTTTAACACGCCGGTACTTAAAGACGGATTTCTTTATGGTATGAATCCACAAGGACATATTTTTTGCATCGATGCAAAGACAGGTAAGACAACATGGACAGGGAGCGAGACCTTTAACAGGTTCGGCACGATAGTCGATGCAGGACAGGTTTTATTCGCATTAAGCTCCCAATCTGAGCTGGCTGTTTTTGAGCCAAACGAAAAGGAATATAATGAACTCGCAAGATACAAGGTCGCAGATTCCGAGGTCTATGCATACCCGATTATCTCAGGAAATCGTATTTATGTGAAGGACCAGGACTCCTTGACACTCTGGACAATTGATTAGGAACCTCTAACAAAATGAATCGTGTCGCGGGCATCTTGCCCGCGAATGTATGGGCGGGAAGCCTATGCCGCATCTTAAAAATTCTTTGTATTCGAGTTTCAAAGTTAAAACTCGAACCAATATTAAAAAAATCTGTCGCCAGAATGCGGCAGATTTTTTGATTTACCCAGAATTCATTAAGCAAGCGTAGAAGGCGAACCATAAGGATCGCAACTTTGATCCTATACGCGCAAAACTGGAAATGCCGGCCAAAAGGCGATAAGCAGTCTTCAGCGAAGACACAAAGAACGTATGACACGCTCAGATTTCCCTGCTGATTGCGGCGGATTTTCCGTTTCCGAAAATCTGCTCCTGCATGTTCGGCAGTATAATAAGCGAATATGATTATTTATACCATGCCAGCCGCACACCGAAAGATTATTTGCTTTGCGCTTGCCGTAATCACGACATCTCTTATTTTGACAGGATAAGCTTGAAAGGATCTGCATTCCTTTTTCTCCTTAATACTCCAAACGTGCAAAAAATATTCTGCTCTCATTTTCAATCATATCGGTAAAAATAGCCGAAAAAATTCACTCACTTTGAAATTTCATCGGAAAAATGAGGAATTTGACGATTCGAAACTAATCATCGTGATTATACAATATCGTTATGATTGACTGATTTTATCTTAATATATCTTAAGATAGTGCTTTTTTTGCACGATAAATGTAGTAGTGCTGAGGCAACACGGGAAACTTGAGGTATTCAACAGGAGAAAGAGGATACAGGGCTGAGGTGCGGAGGGAGAGGAAAAAGCGAGATATCCCCAGCCCTGTGAATGTGCTTTCTTAATTTTCTTTATTATACAATATTAACTTTCACAAATCAATACTTAATTGCTAAATTTAAGTTCGTCTATCCGCAAAAATTCCTTTTCAGATTCCACCACCATCGTTAACTTCTATAATGTTAAATGTACAGGAAAAATCTGTCAAGCACAAAAATAAAAAAA
>JARRRJ010000509.1:0-529 GCA_037380865.1 Sedimentisphaerales bacterium | reverse complement strand
TCCGAGAAGCATTCTTGTGGAAAATTGGCTTGAAAACGCGAAAAATCGGGCTGGGGCAAGGAGGAAAGGAGAGTTGAAAAACCCCAGCCCGTAATCCGTTTAACCAATTGTACGATACAGCCTGATAAAAGTTCACATAATGGTCTTGTTTTATTTTTGGACTATGAAAGAAAGAATTCTACAAGAGGAATGTCAAAGTTATGGACTTACCTGTTACCAGTCGCTTATTAACAAGAGCAGTGTGTCAGGTTTCATAACACTCAAACGTAAAATCATTGACGGGAACTGACTTTTCGGCTATGCTGTTTTCCTGCTGTTTCCGTATGAAGCGGAAATCGATATTATCATTGTTGCTTTAAGAGAACAATTTATGCTGAAAAGAACACACAACTGTGGCCAGCTCAGGCTCGAAGATGCCGGACTGAAAGTAGTACTGGCCGGCTGGGTAAATTCATATCGTGACCATGGAAATCTTGTCTTTATCGATTTGCGCGATAGGGAAGGTCTGACACAAGTAGTTTTTAATCCT
>JARRRJ010000508.1:2442-3574 GCA_037380865.1 Sedimentisphaerales bacterium | reverse complement strand
GGTGCTTCATGTGGTCTTCGATGGAATATACGCTATGGAACGGGAAAGGGGAGAATAGCGATATTCCAAGAACAGCTTCCCGCATTCTTGATACACTGATCGTGTTCTTATCACCCAACAGATGTCCACCCAGCCCAGGTTTGGCTCCCTGTGCATATTTGAATTCTACGATTGGAACACGCTGAATTGTTTCCTCTCTAACACCGAAAAGGCCTGTCGCAACTTGTGTGATTACATGGTCGTCATAGGGTCTAAGGCGTTCCATATAGCCGCCTTCACCCGTACAAGTAAATGTATTCCAGGCAACTGCCGCTCTTGCTTTCGAGAGCTGTGTTACGTTACTGACTGAGCCGAATGACATTCCGCCCCCGTACCATGGAACATCTATTTTGATTTTCGGTCTGCCGTCATTTCGGCGATTCATCTCGATGCTCGTGTCAATTTCATTTTCGTCGATTTTAATCGAAGGCTGGTCCGGGAATTTGAATCTTAGTTTGTCAAATCCGCCGCCTGAGTTGCCGATATGATACTCAAAGCCGTATTCCGGTGCTGGGATGTCACCTGTTTCGGCCATTTTCCACGTCGCCAATATCATATCGGAAGTCCAGCGATAATCACCTATCGCCTGCATCATGGGATTTTCCATCATACTAAGCGCGGACTGAGGACATTGAGAGATACAATAGTGATCTGTTTTTTCACAAGCCGGACCTATACATAAATAAAGTTTTGGCTCTGCAAAATACTTATATCCGGGCTTCTCAACATGTACGCCGTAGGGACATAATTCCGCACATTTGCCGCAGCGAATACAAGCATCGCTCCGTCGTATGATGTACTTTGTTATTTCATTACGATATCGCGACGGTGCCGATTTTATCTCTCGTTCGACTTTCACCTGTGGAACTCGCGTCTTTACTGTGTTCTCAGGTAAAACTTCTTTCAAATTATTTTCTTGTTCCAAATAGCTTTCCAAAGGTTTCTTCCTCAAGCTGCTCAAAAAACATTCCACGTCCGACGTCACCTCTGAGGCGCCTGGCTTCTCTCATTCCCATAGCGCCCATGACTTCAATTAACTGGTCGTGCCAGGCAGCAACAAGATTAGTCATGCGTCCTACACCGTATTCAAAAT
>JARRRJ010000508.1:0-2388 GCA_037380865.1 Sedimentisphaerales bacterium | reverse complement strand
CACAAATGACATTCGAGCGCAACTAAAAGCGGAAGATTAATCGCGGCAAGATCTGCACCGCAAATTATTATTTTCGCCAGATGTTCAGCTAAAGCTATCCCGCCGCTTGCTATCAGCGTTATCTCATCCCGGTTGCCGTTTTCTACGAGAGTCGTATGAATGCGGCGTATCATATCTTTTATAAATCGTGGTTTATCTGCACCAATTTCATCACCGTTTAAGTCTGCCGCGAGATGAAGAACTTCAATCTCAGGCAATCCTGCAAGTTCAATAGCACGCTCGCATCCGTTGGAATCCAAATTGACTTTCACAGATATGACCATTTCAGGCAGGGATTTTTTAAGTGTCTTTATCTTTTCTATGACTTTCGGGCTATCGAGAATTTGAAGAAGCTTTGTCTTAGCCAAAACTTCTATCGGCGGTTCTGGTGAATCTTCAGTCAATTGAAAGGCAATATGTGACAAATCGTCCTGCGGCTCAGGCTTCCATCCCATGTTCGTATCAACTAAAGCAAAAAGTCCAGTCTGCTTCGCGGTTTCCCGCAGAATCGGACCAATATCAGGCAACGAATATTGATTCGAAGGCATATCAATGATAAGCGGCATAGGGATTGTTAAAAGCGCTTGATTTGTATTGCTCAATTCCTTCTCTTGAAAAGATAGAAAAGGCAATTTTCTTCCAATATCCACTAAAGTGCTTATGTATTCCCGGCCATGAATTCCATCACGTGTAGGACGAACGATTTCAGACATATCTGTCCACATCGAATCAAATCCGGGCCCAGCAAACCGGCCCCTATAGCCGGCTCCGGAAACAGGAATCTTGGCTGTTTCAGCTTGTGCCCACGTTGTTTGAATAATATCAGGCGTCCAGTAACCATTACCCAAATTCTCATACTCAGGATTTACAGTCAAACGCAGGAGACCTTTAGTGCAGTTCTGCACACAATATAGGCATCCCATACAATCGAAAAACAATACGTCCACGTCCCTTAAATTGCGAATATATTCCGCTTCCTGCCTGTGACGATCGTACACACACGCTTTTTTCACACAGTTATGACATCGTGCACAATCCTCACGCCAGTCAACGATACCATATTTTCCTATTCGTGGTCGTCTTGGCGGAATTGGCTTTGTCTTTATATGATATTTTTCGGGCATTCATCAGTTCCTATTGTGCAAGTCCGGACTGTGAAAGAAGCTCCGGCAATACAGCTTCATTTCCACCAGAGAGAATGTGTATTCCTCGCAGGCCGGTCATATTCCTGATTTGACTGATTATCTCAATACTGATTTTCAGACCTTCTTTACATTGTGCTTCTTTGTCACCGGCCTTCTTAATCTTGTCAATAATCTCATCCGGTATCTTATAGTCAGTGAAAGTATCACGAAGGATTTCTCCTTCCTGAGCATCTTGGAGAGGTAAAACTCCAGCTAAGACAGCCGCTTTCTTGGTAATCTCTTCCTTGTTGGCTTGTTCAAGCCACTCAGCAAACAAATTTACGTCAAAAACAGCCTGGGTTTGTATGAATCGCGCTCCCGCTTCAATTTTCTTCGCAACACGAATCATATTTAATTCCAGCGGTCTCAGATTCGGATTAGCAACCGCGCCGACGAGCATTCCAAAATCATCCTCGATTTTTGTCTCATCAGGCAATATTTTTTCCTCGTTCATTTTTGTTATCGCCGCTGTCAATTGAATTGAATCGATATCATATACATTTGACGATTCAGCGCAGCCTGTAAGAGTCTGGTGATAACCTGACAGGCAAAGAACATTTTTTATGCCAAGTGACGCCGCTCCCAGTACATCAGAGCCTAAAGCAATGCGATTTCTGTCACGTGTAACAAGCTGATAAATCGGCTCTACTCCCGCCTGACCCAGAGCAATCGAGCCTGCTAAACTCGACATTACGATACCGTAAGGATTGTCAGCCACGTTCACGGCATGAAAGTTCTTGAGGGACTTTAAGACTTCTCCGTTCAAAGAAAAACCCGCTTTCGCGTGAGGCAGATACTCGGCAGTAATAATGAAATCCCCGTGGTCAATGCTTTTTGCGAGCTTGCTGTCTGGCATCATGTAGTTTTCTCCATGTTCACACTAATAATATCCTCAATTTCCCGGATAATTTTTTCTGTATCACCTTCCTGGAATTTTATAAGTTTTATTCGTCCCTGCCCCAACCCGATTTCATCAAGAAGTGTGTTGACAGCCAGGGCGCGTTTCTGAGCACGAAGATTGCCTTCAAGATTGTGGCATTCTCCCTGGGGACAAGTAATAACCAGGACTCCGTCAGCTCCCGTCTCAAAAGCTTTTACCATATAAGGTATGTCAACTTTCCCTGAACAGGGCAGGCTGATTAAATTGAACTCGACGTCCTGAAAA
>JARRRJ010000507.1:0-4655 GCA_037380865.1 Sedimentisphaerales bacterium | reverse complement strand
GTTTCTACTTTTCGTATGCGCTACCCACCATTTCCCATTAAAATCGATAACCGAGTGCTCTTCGGGCCAGATTATAGGAGGATTTTCACTTGCGTTTAACACTTATTACCTCCAGACTTTTATTCATAGAAACTGAGTATCGTTTGAGCAACATATTCTATTTGTTCTCTCGATAGTTCAGGATAAATCGGCAACGAAAGAACTTCTTCACAGATTTTCTCAGTTACAGGTAAATCCCCCTGCCTGTAGCCAAGCCAGCTGAAACATTTCTGCAAATGCAAAGGTTTAGGATAGAAAATTGCCGAGCCTATCTTACTATCGGAGAGAAAGTTATGTAGATCATCTCTGCGAGGGACAGCAATAGTATATTGATGATACGTACAGAAATTTCCTTCGTCAATTTTTGGAGCTTTGACAACTGAATCCGCGAACAAATTATCGTAAATAGCGGCGTTTTGTCTTCGTTTTTCATTCCATTTTTCAAGATACTTCAACTTGACTTTCAGAACCGCCGCCTGGATGCTGTCGAGACGGAAATTGCCTCCCACCATGTTGTAATAATATCTTGGCTTCTGGCCATGATCGCGCAGGGACCTGAGTTTTTCTGCTATAGGTTCGCTATTTGTAGTCACAAGGCCACCATCACCAAAAGCTCCGAGATTTTTTGTCGGGTAAAAAGAAAAGCATCCATAAGTGCCGAAGTTGCCGCACTTTACGCCATTTGCATTTGCTCCTATTGCCTGGGCGGCATCCTCGATTATTACAAGTTCGTACTCTTTGGCGATTCTCATAATTTCTTTCATATTCGCAGGCTGGCCATACAAATGGACTGGAATAATTGCCTTCGCATTTTCAGTTATTCTTGCTTCGATACAGGAAGGATCTATATTGTAAGAATCAGGATCAATGTCCACAAAAACAGGTTTTGCACCAAGCCTGGCTACAGAGCCTGCAGTTGCGAAAAAAGAAAATGCAGTTGTAATGACCTCATCGCCCGGCTTTATATCAGCTGCCATAAGGCTGACCAAAAGCGCATCAGTCCCACTCGATACTCCCACGGCATATTTGCAGCCAATATATTGGGCAATCTTTTCCTCGAATTCCCACACAGCCGGACCCAGAGCAAAATACTGGCTCTCACAGACGTCGCTTATAGCCTCAAGAACCTGTTCCCTGATTTTCGCATATTGTGCCTTCAAATCCAAGAGCGGAACCTGCATAGTAACTCCATTTCAATCCTTTTAATGAATTCTAAAGCGGCCAGTTTAGATTCCAGAGCTCAAAATGTCAAAGAAATTGACAAAAATGTTTGCTGGTTTTATGATTTGATATTATTTAGTCTGGAAGTAATAAATTGAAAAAAACAAAGGCAAAGACACAAAAAAGCGTCAACATACTATTTACCTGCATAGGCAGGCGAGTCTCATTACTGGAGACTTTTCGCAAAGCGGCCCGAAGTCTGAGAGTCAAGGCTCGTTTCTTAGGTACTGATACAACAAAGCTCAGTCCGGCTTTGCAGCTTTGTGATCAGCGCTTTTTGGTTAAGCCCATAAATGATGCAGGTTATATCAAGCAATTGCTCTCTATAGTCGAAAGCAACAGGGTCAGAATTCTCGTTCCTACGATTGATACCGAATTGAAGGTCTTGGCCCGGAACAAGAAGAAATTCGAAGATTTAGGCTGCCGCGTGCTTGTTTCATCAGAAGAAGTGATTGACATTTGCCAAGACAAAAGACAAACATATCGTTTCTTGATTAAACATGGATTTGAGACTCCCATTACAATGAGTGCAGGCTCAGCACTTTCTAAAAGCAATCTTACCTGGCCATGCCTGCTGAAACCATGGGACGGATCAGCCGGAAAGGATATTTTCATTATCAAAAGCCGACAGGAATTGGCGTTCTATGCCAGAAAAATAAAAAATGCGATTTGCCAGGAGTATATCGAAGGCGAAGAATATACCTGTGATGTTTATGTCGACTTTGAAAAAAAGGCTCGCTGCGCAGTTCCTAGAAAACGCATCGAAGTGAGAGCAGGCGAGGTCAGCAAGAGCCAGGTTGTAAAGAATACAAAAATCATGAATCAGGCTGTGAAACTTGTCGAGCTTCTGGACGCCGGGCCGGGCGTTATAACACTTCAATTATTTTTAACCAAAAAACATAAGCTAAAATTTACTGAAATAAATCCCCGTTTCGGCGGTGGCGCACCATTGTCTATCAAAGCCGGAGCGAATTTTCCGAAATGGATATTGCAGGAGCTTCTCGGCAAACCAACAAACATAGAGTTTGAAGATTTTACGGGCGGCCTGATTATGCTAAGATATGACAGTGAAGTCTGGATTGACAAATAAATCAGAAACAATGTAGGTGTATAAACTCGAACACATTTGCACAAATATATGAACTTAGCTCATTCGATGATAAAATCAATCTGAAGGTCGAAATCACAGACCAGATAGTCTATTCCGTGACATATAACTCGAAACTCATCCTTTCGCCTTCACCTGTGTCACTTCAGGTTGGAGATAAAATTCTTGGAAAAGATCCCAAAGTCCTTAATAACGAACGTAAAAAAGTCGATGAAATTATCACACCAGTAGTGAAAATCAAAAGCGCTAAAGTTCCAGACCAGTACAACGAATTACGAATGAATCTCGAGGGCGATTATTCACTGATCTTTCGCGTGTATAACGACGGAGTCGCATACAGGTTTGCTACCGATATTACCGGGGAAGTAGAGGTGACAAATGAGCAGGTTGTTTTCAACTTCCCCGAAGACTACTCGATCTATTTCCCCGAGGAAGACAGTTACATAACGCATTCGGAAAGGATGTACAAGTATCTCAGGCTGAGTCAGATTTCCGACAACAACATGTGCTCATTGCCTGCACTGATCGATATAAGCAACGGTCCGAAAGTTCTAATTACCGAATCCGACCTTCGCGATTATCCAGGCCTCTATCTTCACGGCAATAATAATCAGAGTCTGGCCGGCCAGTTTCCCGCTTATGTAATGGCCGAAAGAATGCGAAGAGACCGGGACCCGGTCATAACACAGCGTGCTGATTATATCGCAAAGACAAATGGCAAAAGAAACTATCCCTGGCGAGTGTTGTTAATCGCGGCAAAAGACGGAGACCTTATCGAAAGCCAGCTCGTCAATAAACTCGCAAGCCCATGCAAGCTCGATGACACTTCTTGGATAAAGCCGGGTAAAGTAGCATGGGATTGGTGGAACGCTAACAATATTTACGGTGTTGATTTCAAATCAGGTGTAAATACTCAGACTTATAAATATTACATCGATTTCGCATCGAAATACAACATAGATTACGTAATCCTTGATGAGGGCTGGTACGTACTCGGTGACTTGCTGCACGTCGTCGACGATATGGATGTCGAAGAACTGTTCCAATATGCAAAAACCAAAAATGTCAGAATTATTCCATGGGTGATCTGGAAAACGCTCGACAATCAATTGCCAGAGGCAATGGCGCAATTTGAGAAATGGGGAGCGGCGGGCATCAAGGTCGACTTCATGCAAAGAGACGACCAGTGGATGGTCAATTATTACTATAGAATAGCTGAGGAAGCCGCGAAACGACACATGCTTGTAGATTTCCACGGCGCTTACAAACCTACGGGTCTTTATCGGGAATATCCGAACGTTATAACAAATGAAGGAGTTCAGGGGGAACACGCGAAGTGGAGCGCCAACGAAACGCCCGAGCATAATGTTACGATTCCGTTTATTCGTATGGTTGCGGGACCAATGGATTACACTCCCGGAGCGATGGTAAATGCTCAGCAGCAAAATTTCAATGCTGTTTTTGAAAGACCTATGAGTATGGGAACACGCTGCCAGCAATTGGCGATGTACGTGGTTTACGAAAGTCCGTTGCAGATGCTTTGCGACAGCCCGTCGAATTATATGAGAGAGCCTGAATGCATGGAGTTTCTATCGAAGGTCCCTACAGTATGGGATGAAACAAAGGTCCTTGATGCGCGCGTTGCGGATTACGTAATAGTTGCACGAAGGAACGGTGACCAATGGTACATCGGAGCCATGACCGACTGGACACCGCGGGAGTTCACCCTCGATTTCTCATTCCTCGCGCCCGGAAAACATACGATGACTTTCTATCGCGACGGAGTCAACGCTGACAGGTATGCAAGCGATTATAAAAAAGAGACTATCGAAATCAATTCAGGCGATAAGCTCCCGATAAAACTCGCACCAGGCGGCGGCTGGGCAGCCATGATTGATTGAGAGACAATATAGTTTTTAACTCAAACTAATCTGTTTTTTCCAAGATAAAAGTAATGTCCCATGTGGAGCCGCTTTTTTTACTTTCTTGGGAGCGTTCTTTGCCGCCATCATCAATCTTGTCATCTCCTATGCTGTATATTAGGTAACCTGAAACACGTTTCTTATAACGAATGTGCTGTCCATCGAACGGATCCAATGGGATTGATTCAAAATAATCAGGGACGAGATTATCGAGCGAATTGGGTAATTTATTATTTTTCAGGCGATGTCGCTCAACCGCAATAGCGGCTTGCGCAGTCCTGAGTCGGGCAAGATTTCTTAAGTCAATTACTATTGAATTCCCAAATAATGGCAAGGCGTGATGCAACAGGACATGCTCTTTAGTA
>JARRRJ010000506.1:0-4402 GCA_037380865.1 Sedimentisphaerales bacterium | reverse complement strand
GTTTTTTTGCTATTGAAAAAAGTACAATGTCGCTCTATCACAGCTTCTGGTTTAGGCAGTTTTGCTCACAACTAATTGGCCTTTTCTGGCCTGTTTCAGGTTTTACTAAAGAAGCCTGGCATCATCTCCACGATCAAACCATAAGAATAGCGTTGAATAAACAAAGAGAAGGGGCAACCTCAATCGGCCATTTATATTACAGTTTGAGCCTAAGTACGGCTATCAATGTATTAATACCAAGACCTATGGAGGAATCAACTCACGAGCAAAATAACTATAATAAGCAATAACACGGCAAGAAACCAACCCACTACCGCAATCCAAAACAGTGGTGTGGTTATCAAAGACGTTTCATCATGTTATCGAATCAAATGCCGAAAGGTCAATCAGCTTGCGGGCCTGCAGGGGCGGCCGGCCATCGGCTACAGCCTGGAGGTCTTCAATAAGATCCTTAGTGCTTGCATAACGCTTTCTCGCTTTCTTAGCCATACAAAGCTCTACAATCTCGCTGATTCCTGTAGTCAACTGGGGATTAATGTGATCCGGCGGCACTACAGGCTCATCAAGATGCTTCAGTAGTATCGAAGAAATATCCGGACCCTCGAAAGGAACTCTGCCTGTGACCATGTGAAATAGCGTACAGCCGAAACTGTATATATCAGCCCGTAAATCGATGTTCACTTTGCCGCGGATTTGCTCGGGTGCGATATAGTAGGGCGTACCGAAAGCCTTACCAGCTTCAGCTTCAGCCGCTTCTCGATCACTGACGGCTCGTGCCAGACCCATATCCGCCAGCTTAGCGACACCATCGTTTGTAATTAAAATGTTCTTTGGTTTAACATCACGGTGTATGAGTCCGGCCTTGTGTGCATGATTCAGGGCTTGTGCGACCTGGATCGCAATTGCCAGTGCCTCAGCTTCGGAATACGGTCCTTCCTTTACAAGATGCTCGTATACTGTGTGACCTTCGACATATTCCATAATAAAATAGTGAGTATCGTCATGTCTGCCGACATCCAGAGCAGCAACAATATTCGGGTGGTTTAGTTTTGCTGCTGCACGTCCTTCAGCGTAAAAACGCTTAACGAACTCAGGATTTAGACTGAACTTCTTTGGGAGAATCTTTACCGCAACAAGTCTGTTGAGACTAAGCTGCCTGGCTTTATACACAGTCGCCATGGCGCCTGCTCCAAGACGTCCGATTAATTTATAACCGGGAATCTGCCTTGGTGGCGGGACTGTCTTTACAATCCGCACGGCCGCGCCCAAACGACTACGGAGAATCGCCATGTCCACTGGCTTTACAAGATAGTCATCTGCGCCTGATTCAAAACCAGCCACCACGTCGTCTCGTGTGTCACGACTTGTGAGAATGATTGTATAGATAAACGGAAGATTGAGGCTGCTCCTGATGCGGCGGCAAATATCAACTCCATCAAGTTCTGGCATCTGCCAGTCGAGAACAGCGATCCGTGGTGCTCCGTGCTGCTGTAGCATATCCCAGGCTCGTTTACCATCCTCGGCCTCAACAACATCAAAGCCCCACTTTTGGATGTTCTGAGTTAGTAGCTTGCGCCACACTGGATCATCGTCAGCAATGAGCACTTTCATTTGCAGTTCCCATTTGCTATTGCCGGATACGTATTTACGACTAAGACAAATTTTTCAGCAACGGCTTCAGCCGCTCAATTTCTTTAACCAGTATCTGCCATGCTTCTTCTGCATCTGCCAGATTCTTATCATGGCCTATAGTTTCGAGCTGTAGTGCTGCTGCTGCCGCACGCTCGGCACCGAAGATTCGGATGGAACCCTTGAGCGTATGTGCAGCTCTTTGCAGCTCTGATGCATCCTCGTTTGAGATAGCATCACGTATTCTTTTCATTAGTTTCGCGGATTCAGTAACGAACAATTCCACGATCTCCTTTAAGGTCTCATCATTTGCCCCTGTTCGTTCCAGGATTTTGTCCCGTTCGAGGACTTCTTTTTCATCGCTATGATGGGGATGTGTCCACCGGTCGTTTTTTCTCTTTCACGTATTGTAGCTGTAGCCTCGAATCCATCCATTGTCGGCATCTGAACGTCCATGAGCACAATATCAAATGATTCACTTTCAAGGGCTGCAAGTGCTTCTCGACCATTGTTGGCAACTGTAACTTTATGCCCGCGCTGTTCGAGGAGATTCTCGGCCACCCTCTGATTTACCAATCCATCCTCAGCCAAAAGGATATTAAGTGAAGTGGTACCTGTTGCAGTGCCAGGGGCTATCGCAGAATCAGTTTCATCGGCAGTAGCGACACTTAGAGCCGCAACAATGGAATCCAACAATTCCGATTGTTTCACCGGTTTCATAAGGGAATAATCTATGTCCAGTTCACGACAACGGGCACTATCTCCTAAATTTCCTGCGGATGATAACATGATTAGAGTAGTCCGGCTCAGACCCGGATTAAGTCTGATCTGCTCGGCAAGCTCAAAGCCATTCATCTTCGGCATCATACCATCCAGCAGCGCTAAGTGATATGGCTTGCCAGCTTTGGCGGCTTTGTTCATTTCAATCAATGCCGATTGACCATTATCCACAACAGTAGGATTCATTTGCCAATTACTCAACATTTCCTGAAGGATGAGCCGGTTTGTCTTATTATCGTCAACAACAATTACCTGTAAGCCGTGTAAAGTAACCGGCCCCGGTTCCGGTTCGATTGGCGCATCTTTTTGTAGGGAGAAAACTGCGCTGAAATGAAACGTGCTGCCTTTTCCCATTTCGCTTTCGATCCACATTCTTCCCCCCATCATTTCAACCAGATGTGATGAAATCGTCAAACCCAAACCGGTACCTCCAAACCGACGAGACATGGAGCTGTCCGCCTGGCGAAAAGCTTCAAAAATTATCTGCTGCTTATCCATAGGAATGCCCGTCCCGGTGTCACTTATACTAAAATGGAGATGTACATCGTCATCAATTATTGATTCCATGTTTACACTCACGGCAATTTCACCCTCTTCAGTGAACTTGATAGCATTGCCTGTAAGATTGACAATGACCTGGCAAAGTCGTCCCGGATCACCAATAAGGTCGTCCGGTATTGCAGATGGAATGCGACACGTCAATTCCAGGCCTTTTTCAGAAACACGCCCGGCAAGTGTTTGGAGCGTATCGGTGAGTGTATCGCGCAATTTGAAACCAACCAAATCAAGTTCGAACTTACCAGCCTCAATTTTTGAAAAGTCCAGGATGTCGTTTATAAGTCGAAGGAGAGTTTCGGTCGATTGGCTGGCCAATTCCAAATATGTGCGCTGCTGGTCAGTGGGATTTGTGCTAAGAAGCAGATCGATCATCCCTATAATGCCGTTCATCGGGGTTCGGATTTCATGGCTCATTGTAGCCAGAAAATCACTCTTCGCCCGACTTGCAACCTCAGCAGCTTCCTTTGCCGCTCGGAGTGCCTCGGCTGTCCGTTTACGCTCGGTAATGTCCCGAGAAATACCAAAGGTGCCAACAATCTCGCCTTGCTCGTTATACAGAGGCAGCTTGGTAGTGGTGACCCAGGTCTCACTGCCATCTGGCCATGTCTCCTTTTCCTCTTTATCCAGTAACGGCTGATTGGTCTGCATTACCCGCTCTTCATCTGCCTTAGCTTCACTCGCATGCTCGTCGGTGAAAAAGTCATAATCGGTTTTACCCAGTGCCTCGGCCGCGTCGCTCAGTCCGAAGTAGTCGGCCAGCCCCTTGTTGATCCGGATAAAGTGGCTATGAGCATCCTTGAAGTAGATACTGTGAGGAAGGTTGTCCATTAAAGCATGCAGCAGATACCGCTCTTGCTCCAGTGCAGCTTCGGCCTCGTGGCGTTCGGTGACATCCCAGAAAATCACCTGAACGCCGACTACGCTGCCGCTGGCGTCATGAACCGGTGACTTCATCACTTGTACGTAGCTGGTCCGGCCATCACTTTTGTTCTCTTCAACGGTCTCGAATACTTCGCCTGTTTTTATTACCCGCTGATCGTCCTGCCTATATTTCTGCGCGAGTTTTTCAGGGAAAAAGTCAAAGTCTGTCTTTCCAACAATTTTCTCAAGAGGCTTTCCCAGCAAGTCACAAAATGATTTATTGGCAAATGTAAATCGACCATCGATATCCTTACGAAGCACATGGACCGGCAAATTTTCAACTAAAGACAAATATAAAGCCTGGGAGTCTTTTATCACCTTCTTCGCTTTCATACGTTCGGTGATTTCCCGCTTAAGTTCCTGGTTGGCATTCGCCAGTTCGGCAGTACGCTCCTGTACCCGTATTTCCAGCTTCTCATGAGCATCCTGTAGTGCCTGTTCCGCCTTCCTTCGCTGGAGGAGTCTCCACATGCCTTGCATCAGAAGCGTCAACTGTCGAACATCTGATTCATCA
>JARRRJ010000505.1:2506-3534 GCA_037380865.1 Sedimentisphaerales bacterium | reverse complement strand
GCCTGGATATCGAGCTGCAGCGCAGCGATTTTATCCGTTCCGGTACAGAACAGGAAAAGCCGCCGGACACAACAGACAGCTCGGTCGGGACAACTGTTACCGTCCCGGACGGAAGTACTATAATTCTCGGCGGATTATTGAAGCTCAATCAAAGCAAAGGCGGAACGAAAATACCGATTCTTGGAGACATTCCCCTGATTGGCACACTTTTCAGGTCCACGAGCAACAATGACGAACAGCGCAATCTGTATGTATTCGTAAAAGCTGAAATCATAAGACCTCCGGAAGAGGGTGAGCCGCAAGTCGATTTGGAGCGCATATCGAAAGTGAACAGAGAAGCGTTCGAAAGATATGAAAATGAATTCCAGAATTATCAGAGTTTTCCCGGAGTTAAACCGACACCGATGGCACCTGCTAAGGTACTTGACGCTAAATAACGATGAAAGAATTATTGATACAAACTGCAAAAAGAACGGGATTAGTCGATGTCGCACAGCTGACCAAGTTCTTCGAAGACAACAGCAGCGCGGGACGGATCGATGAAGTTTTGCTCACGTGCCCGTACTTTACCGAAGATGTAGTGCTCAAGCTTTTTGCGGAAACGTTAGGATGGGAATATATTTCGGAAATTCCAGCCAAAGACGTTCCCGTTGAGTTCATCGAAGCAGTCCCGGCGACATACGCGCAGCATCACTTTCTCATCGGGATAAGGTCACACAGCCATGATGGCGAAAGCTCAGACGCAAACGATGATGAGGATGATATATCAGAGCTTACAGTTGTACTTTCGAAGCCTCTGGACGCAAACGCTCTCGATAACGTCTCGAAAATGACAGGTCTTCCGGTAAAAGCGGCGATATCCACTCGCGCGGCTATTACTTCTGTCATAGACGTAGCATACGAGCAGCGTTCAACTATTATCGAGGAAGTTGCCGAAGAGCTGGACTCGCAGAATCTCGACCAGCTTGTAGATGAAGTCTCCACTTCGGATGATCTGCTCGACGTGGTAAACAGGCCTCCGGTGATCA
>JARRRJ010000505.1:0-2481 GCA_037380865.1 Sedimentisphaerales bacterium | reverse complement strand
CGCTCTTCAATTGCGAGCCAGCGATATTCACGTTCATCCTTACGAATCGAAAATCCAGATTCGCTATCGCATCGATGGTATTCTATATGACACTCTGAGCCTGAACAGAAATGTTCTTCCCCTGATAATTTCGCGTATCAAAGTTATGGCGGGTATGG
This sequence comes from Sedimentisphaerales bacterium, assembly GCA_037380865.1. Taxonomy (GTDB): domain Bacteria; phylum Planctomycetota; class Phycisphaerae; order Sedimentisphaerales; family Anaerobacaceae; genus JAFGPS01. Next base: position 2,323 of record JARRRJ010000505.1, on the reverse strand, counting down.
ATATTGCCGAACGTCGTCTTCCCCAGGACGGCAGATGTTCCGTGCGGCTTGGCCAGAGAGAAATCGACCTTCGTATCAGCACAGTCCCGACAAGTTTCGGCGAGCGAAGCGTCCTGCGAATCCTGGACAAAAGCACAGGAATTTTCACACTGGATGAATTAGGCCTCTGGAAGGATGACCTTGAGAAATTCGATTCTCTGCTCAACCGCTCTCACGGCGTGATTTTCGTAACAGGTCCGACCGGAAGCGGCAAAAGCACGACTCTATATGCCTGTCTCAACAGGATAAACTCCGCGGAGAAAAACGTTATAACAAGAGAAGACCCTATCGAATACCAGCTCGAAGGGATAAGCCAGATTCAGGTCGCCTCGAAAAAAGGCATGACCTTTGCTACTTCGCTGCGCCATGTATTGAGGCAGGATCCCGACGTAATAATGGTCGGTGAAGTTCGCGACATCGAAACTGCGCGAATGGCGATACAATCCTCACTTACAGGCCATCTGGTTTTCAGCACGCTTCACACGAATGACTCAGCAGGCGCGGTAAGCAGGCTTCTCGATTTGGGAGTCGAGCCTTACCTTGTAAGCTCTTCTCTTATAGCTATAATAGCCCAGAGACTCGTGCGAAAAGTCTGCCAGGATTGCAAAGAGCCGATAGAACCTGCAGAGCATGAGCTCAGAGAGCTCGGCCTGGCTGACGAAGCAGCCGCACACGAGGGAAAATTCTTCGTCGGCAAAGGTTGCGACAAATGCTTTCAAACAGGCTATCGGGGAAGAACAGGTATATATGAAATGATGATGATTAACACTGACGTGCAAAATCTGATATATGAAAGGGAATCCGCAGGGACAATTAAAAGACACGCTTTGAATTCCGGCCTGCAGACTTTGAGAATGGACGGAGCAAGAAAAGTGCTTGAGGGAATTACCACAATTGCTGAAGTGCTCAGAGTCACGCAGGCAGATATTATGTAGAGAATATTAATCGAAAGTTAAATACTACGTGTATTAGAGTTATAAAAAATGCCCAGGTACCATTATACAGCGATAGCAACAGGCGGCAAAAAGATAAAAGGCTCGATAACCGCCGAGAGCCCCTACGCGGCAAGAAAGCAGCTAAGGGTGCGCAGTATCCATCCTTCTTCCATCAGGGAAATAAGTTCGGGAACGAAAACCAGAACTTCTTTGTTCAAATCAGTAGGTAAACGCAACAAAGGACAGGTCATCGAGTTTACCAAGCAAATGGCAACTCTGCTCAGCTCCGGCATCAAGCTCACGGATGCTCTTTCGGTCCTCTTAATGCAAATTAACGACACGAAATTCAAGAATGCGGTTGTCGATATTCGCGACCGCGTGGTTACAGGCGAATCCTTTACTGACGCGATAAAAGACTACAGCGATTATTTCGATGTAATATACGTGAGCATGGTTCGGGTCGGTGACATGACCGGTACGCTTGGCCAGAGCCTTACTACAATCGCCAACTTCATGGAAAAACGCCGAAAAGTCGAGTCGAAGATTATCACCGCAATGATTTATCCTATATTGTTAATAGTTTTCTGCTTCTTCGTCGTCTTGTTTCTGACTATCAAAGTCATTCCTACTATAGGCCAGCAGATAAAACAGACGGGACAGGAATTGCCATGGCTCACGAAGCGTCTGATGGATTTCGGAGACCTTATGACCAGCTGGAAGCTGATCATAATTATAGCGGCATTGGTCGTTATAGTTTCCGTGATCCGCCGCTTCATAAAAACCGAACGCGGCGCATACCTGCGCGACAAATTCATATTGTCGCTGCCGTTATTCGGGCCGCTCATCAGGCAGCGCGTCGTAGCGAGATTTGCTTCGACCCTCTCGACATTACTCAGCTCGGGACTTGCTATGGCCGAGTCGCTTCGCGTCGTCGCTGAAGTGACGGGAAACAGCATTATGAAAAAAGCAATACATCAGTCGAGAGAGCGCATTCTCGCGGGCGCCGATATTGCGACACCTCTGCGAGACAGCGGCGTTATCGATCCCGCTATCGCGCACATGGTTGCGGTTGGAGAAAAGAGCGGCGAGCTCGAACAAATGCTCAAAAATATAAGCGACAATCTCGAATCTTCGACCGATGTCGTTATCGAAAGATTAAGTGCGGCGGTCGAGCCGGTTATTATAGTTCTTATGGCGACCATAGTAGGCATAATTGCTTATGCTACCATATCGCCTATACTGGAAGTGACATCAGGACAATTTTATTAATGGATTTCTTCGGAGTGTTAATTATGAGTACAAGAAAAACCGGCTGGTTGGAATGCCTCTTCGGGAAGCATATCAAAGAA
>JARRRJ010000504.1:0-2505 GCA_037380865.1 Sedimentisphaerales bacterium | reverse complement strand
GGCCAAAGCTATAAATCGCTTGCCAAATGGGGAAAGGGATTTTCCAGATTTTCCGAACAAGCTTATTACAATAATAAGGTCAGAAATGTCATTACGAAATGGCAGAAAGCAGGAAATAATCCGGATAGCAGCGTCAGTGATTCGAACAGCGTTTTTGTGCATTTCGATTTGGAACAAAATGCTATTTGGCTCGAAGAAGATGGTCAGGTAAAAGCAGAAAACTATTGTAAAATTCCTTACAGTTCAAAAAATAGTGCCTTGTCTTATCCCGCCTTACCGAACAACACGGAGCTTCCCAAGCGAATCATACTTCAAATTAAAGAACCTAATCAACAACTGCAGAGTCAATTTCTTCTTAAATTCGGGCCATTTAATTTTTTCTTCGATACAAGAACACTCGCCGGAAGTCCTGTTTTCCCGGCCGGTTCTGGTTATATATCTGGAAGCTCTCAGAAAATAGATGATTATACTTCACTTATTGTCAGCGAAGAAGAATACGAAAAATACGAAAATTCCCTGTCCCAAAAGAAGTCAGGGCAACCCAATGAAAAAGCGACTTCCAGGCAAACAATCCTTGAAGAGAAAAAATCGAGATGGCTTGAAGCAGAGAAGTTACTCTATATGGAAATCGAAGGACAGGTTCTTAATGCAGGCTACGAGCTTAATTCTCTGGAAGTCGAAGCAGGTCTTGATTACACAGCCGCTTATGCTGTGATACAGGGATATGGAGAAAACGTAGTATATAAGTACCTGGACCTTGGCGGCGGAGTCAAGACTGTCCGGGCTTATTTAAAAATCGATTATGTCGACAATAATATCTGGTATGCAAAAACATGGCCGCATCCCAAACGAGCGCTGAAATCCGACCGCAAGCTTGATCTTGAATTTCTTGTTTTTCCAGATGAGCAAATCTCACGCTCACAATACAGGAAATACATCGAGCAGGGGCGCAAAGTTCAGCAATCCGAAAGTTTCCCGACTGCAAAATGGAAAGCTGATTTCCCTGGCGGCGGGATTATCGAAATACTGGGAATCAGGCACAGTGATAATCCTGACAAATGGTGGGGACCTGACGGCAGCGCACTTGAATTCCCGGACTATTTCAAAATTGAGTCAATTAAAGCTGATGAAAAAAATTCACAAATTGCATGGCAAATCGAATTTCCTGAGAACAGAGTTGGAAGACGAACGTTTTTCGTTCCTGAAGGAGCAAAGACCACGCGTACAGTTGAAGCTCGCGACAGATACGGAAACGCCGAAAGTGTCATGATCTCCGTCTATGACAGTTCGCTCGAAAAAACATCATTCCAAATAGAAACACAAGCTATCGGCCAAACCAGTCAATACGCGAATTTTGAAAATGTCTCTCTAATACCCGGCCGCAACGAGGGATTAAATATAGTATCAGGTGAAAGATAACTTATACTGAAAGACAACAAAAAATGATAAATCGCAGCCGCATTAAAATTATAGTTGTCGTTGTTCTTCTTGCAGGTCTTTCTGTCGCACTTTACCTGCGGCGTCCAAAATCCGGATGGGATCCCGGCTGGGACAAAGGACTTGCATCGAGCAGCGAAAGAAACTTCTATTATCAACGCATGAACAGGATAATCGAAGATTGGCAGAATACGAAAAGAACAGCCGAAAGATACGATGACAGCAGGCTGAAAGAATCTTACAACACATATCTGGTTGTCGATATGGACAGGAAGGCTCTCTGGATTGAAGAAGCTGGTCGAATCAGGGCTGAGGATTACATCGATTTTCCTAAAGAAACGAAATGGATTTTTAATCATTATACACCAAAAGGCGAGACTGAATTAACCGGCCGAACAATGCTGAAAATTAGAGGTTTTAATACAGACAGAAATACCCGCGAACAGTTTTGTCTTATCGGCCGTGGGACGGGCGGCTATTTAGCTCTCGATTTTAACGCAAGCAGTAAAGGTGGCCCCGTTGGTCCAGGCACACTTAATAAGCCTTCATTCACTTTTCCGTCTTCTTCGGCCAGTGACGATAACTCTTACGGCTCTATCCTTGTCACCGAAGAAGAATATAAACAATATCGCGATTCTCTGCCTGAGTCAGGTACAGTAGTAACAGAAGACGAGAACAGAAAAGTATGGAGCAGAATCCAAAAGTACCTCTACATGGAAATCGAGAGACAGATGGCAAGTGAAGGCTTTGAACTCAGGAACGTTTCATTTGCCCCGGGCCCGGATTATTCGGCCGCTCATGCCGAAATCAAGGGACGAAATGATAATATCGTACAAAAAATTCTTGGCGGCCCATCTTCAGTTGATGTCTATCTTAAAATGGATTACCTGGGAAACGATATTTGGTACGCGAAAAGTACCGTAAATCCAGAGGGGCCTTCGAGGATTGGACCAACGCTGGATTTGGAATTTCTCATAAGCCCTGAAGGAAAGGTCGCAAACTCGCTGAAAACCGAATTGCTTAAAAAAGGCAGAGATATCCAAAAGACTTCCATGCCTGAATCAAAAT
>JARRRJ010000503.1:0-4258 GCA_037380865.1 Sedimentisphaerales bacterium | reverse complement strand
AGATGGTGGGCGGATAAGTGCGACAATTTCCAAAACTGGCCGGCCTGGAAACAGTCTTTTGCCAAGTGGATACATCCGACAGGCTGGATTGACCAGAACTGGCTCACGCATGTTTTATTTTATAAGCTGGTTCCAAAATCGACTTATGCCGATGGAGTGAGCTTCACGTCGAATGCCTTGGTATACTGGAAATTTGCCATCTACATTCTAACGGTCGTTTGCGTGTATTTTACGTCCAGGATTCTCGGTGCAAATCGGGTTTTAGCTGTAGTTTTTGCGTGTTTTGCTATGTTTATAGGGAGGTCATTCCTCGATATTCGCCCGGCTGGTTTTTCCAACATGCTTGTGGCGGCTTTTTTGTTGATTCTTACGCTTACCACGTACCGAAATTCCTTGTACATATGGCTCATCGTACCGTTAACTGTTTTCTGGGGTAACGTTCACGGCGGGTATATATATGTTTTTATTATGCTGGTCCCGTTTTTTATCTGGCACCTGTTACTTCTGGCAGATAAAAGATGGACGCTCTCGGGATACTGTATCCTCGCATGGATGGCACTTTACGGCCTGGCTTATCACTTCTCGTCCCGTGTTTCACCCGATTCCACAAGTCTCACGAAGGACTGGTTCTTCTACGTACTGCTGATTTTAGTTGCTTCGACTATCGCTCTTGCAACGCGAAAGAAACTGAGCGTTGAGGAGTTGAATGTTTTTCATATGATCGTGTCAGGGATAGTCTTTCTTGCTTTGCTTCCTCGTTTCTTTCCGGGACTTCCGAATACCCTCACGACGATGGAAAGAGATCAAATGCTTCAGTATATCTCCAGCTCAAGGCTGACTTTTCTGGCAATTTTTGTCTTCATAATGTTCTTGCGGTACATACTGACTCATTTCAAGGAAACAGTTGCATTAAGTATCGACAGAAGAAGTATGTACCATATAGCGGCGGCAGGTCTTGCCGCTTTTGTCGCGGTTATTATTTTCAATCCTTTTCATCTAACAAACCTGACGCACACGTTTGTCATCAGTGTTAGCAAGAACGCCGAGAGATGGCGTGATATTCACGAATGGCATCCCGCCTTTGACTGGGATAATCCAGTCGGAACGGCAGTCCCGTTTCTTGTAATGTATATTATCGGCTGGCTCGTATTGATAGCCTGGTCATTTTACCTGGTCACAGTTACCCGTTTAAATAATGACCGACCTAAACGAAGATCGAAAATTTCTGACGGATATCACTGGTCGAAAATCGATTTTTCTTTGCTTATTATCGCCTCTCTTACCGTTTATATGGCAATTCGTTCACGAAGGTTCATACCGATAGCCGCAATAACGGCCTGCCCGATCATAGCGATGTTTCTGACCCAGATGATTCATGCCGTTTCAGCTAAGTATAACTTAAAGAATGGTCACGGCCTGGTTATTCCCGCAATGCCGCGAAACGTGCAGCATGTTTTTATCGCGGCGGGTGCTCTGGCTGTGATACTCTTCGGAACATGGTGGGGACTGAAATTCAAGCGGGTTTATCTCGACCCATGGCCCAACGACCCGAAGTTCAGTTCTGTATTTATGAGGATGACAGCTTCCGATGCAAAACCCTTCTATGCGATGAAATTCATAAAGGACAACAAGCTGAAAGGAAAGATGTTCAACTACTGGACGGAGGGAGGTTTCATTGCCTGGGGCCAGGAACCTGATCCAAATACAGGATTCACTCCTCTTCAGTTATTTATGGACGGCAGGGCGCAGCGAGATGTGTGGATTATTCTGATGCCGGCTACTGTTTATAATGACCCAAATCCGGACCCGTTTAAACCAAGCTCCTATTACACTTTCAGGGCGCTTGAACTTGATCCTGAGTGGAGACTTGTTTTTCTCAATGACAGGCAAAGAATATTGGTTGATGTTGGAACGCCTCAGGGAGAGAAACTCTTTAACGGAATTCTCACCGGCGAAACAAAGTATCCCGATGAATATCATCAGGACCTTGCTCGCGCTAATACGCTACTCGTATATGGGCCTTCCTTAGATGATAAAGGGAGGGGTCTGGATTATGCAATCCAAGCATTTAATCTCAATCATGCTCCCGCCGCGATGCTGGAGGTACTTTCTGCCGACGGATTCAGCCAACTGAAGCCGGCAATCCAGAAATTCTGCGAAGATTATGCTGACAGTTTTGACAACAACATACGCGACTGGATCAAACAGGATGGTTATCGTATGAAAGTGGATGCCGCGAGATTGGCGAATTATTACGCCGCCCAGGTCGAGAGAAAACAGAACAATATCGAGCTTGCGAATATTTATGAAGCTCAACGAGATTTCTGTGACGGAGAGCTTGGAAGAATCAACGTTGAAAAAAGGTGGTGACTTTCTATGGTCAAATCTTATGGCCATGAATCCGTAGCAAATGACTCCTTTGAAAATCAGCAGGTGGTAAGATCACTAAGCATTTTCTTCCCATGTTATAACGAGCAGGAGAATGTCACTCGAACCATAAAGCAGGCGCTTGAAGTGCTAGATAAGCTGGGGCTGGATTTTGAAATAATCATCGTTGATGACGGCAGCTCGGATGAAACAGGAAAGATAGCAGATGAAATATCCCGCGGGGATACGAGAATAAAAGTTGTGCATCATCCCGGGAATCTGGGTTACGGAGCTGCGCTTCAATCCGGATTTAAGGCGGCATCGAAAGAATATGTTTTTTATACAGATGGTGACGGTCAGTTCGATCTGAAAGAACTGCCTCCTTTGTTGCCTTTGATGAAAGAGTACGATATTGTAAGCTGCTACAGGATAAACCGCCGGGACCCCCTTATTCGAAAAATAAATGCATGGTGCTGGACAAAACTCGTGTGCACTCTCTTTAATATGAAAATTCGTGACATCGACTGCGCTTTCAAGTTGTACAAAAGAGAAATTTTCGACAATATAAAACTCTCCAGCACGGGCGCTCTTATCGATGCGGAGATTCTTGCCAGGGCGTCTCGCAAGGGATATAAAATAACGCAAAAAGGCGTGCATCATTTTCCTCGCTCAGCGGGAGTGCAGACAGGTGCCAATCCGAGGGTAATCCTTCGCGCTTTTAAGGAATTATTTAAATTACATAAACAAATAAGCAGCGGAAAATGATTAGTCACGTTAAGTGAAAAGATATACGAGTGGAGATTACAGTTATTGTCGCTGACTTAAAAGAGTATTATGAGCAAGAATAAAGTAAATCTGTTTGTTTATGGCTCACTGCGAGACCACAAAATTTTTCAGTCGGTGTGCGGGCTCGACTTTACCAGGAATATATCCAGAGTAGATTATTGCCAGGTCCTTCTTGCAGAGCCTGCGTTATTGTCGGGATTCAGAAGGGTTAGTCCCGATAACGTATACTTTTATGCAGTCGCGTCAGAATCATCGCGAATCGAAGGTCTTGTAATCCACGACGTACCTGAACAGGCTATGGCTGAAATTGACAAGTACGAAGGTCAGCGTTATGAAAGAGAAACAGTACATGTCAGTACGGCGAGCGGTACAGTGAAAGCGCAGGCCTTTCTTGTTTCCCACGACTCGATGAAGAAGCACTTTGGCGACAGGTTCCATGTGAATCTGATACACGAGCTTTGGCTGCGCAAACGTATCGAGCGTTTTATAAAAAAACGCACCCGTCGCGGCGAGCGCACGATCGACGCGGAATCGGAGCGTCGTGCCGACAGGGAGCTTCTGGCAACTACCGAGCGAGACCTTGTGATAAGTCACTATCATACCGACGCAGTCAGTGACTATTATCTCGAACACGAGCTTGACAGGCCGCGACCCAGTATCAGGAATCTGTATAATGATCCCAAGGCTGTACCTTTCATCAATAATTACCTGGCTCTTGTGGTAAAACAGGTTCTGCTCAACCAGCTTGACGAGCATATTCAGACCCAGTACCGTTTCGAGCTCGAACATATGCGAAGCTCGAAAAGATACTTCAGCAGGTCCGTGAGTCTGCTTGCTGCGATGCAGATTATTAATTCAAATTATTCTGCGGTCGATATGATTCTGAAGGAATGCCTCCACAGAATGCCTTATGAAAAGAACGACTTGATAGAACGTTAAGTATGGTGTGCGTGCGGCGAGAGAATTCTTTGATCGCCGTGTGGTTAGCAATAAGCTGGCCCGAATTCGCGCGAATCTCAGGTTCGGACTTATCCCGATGGGTCTTGAAATCGAGCTTAGCAATCTTGGTCCTGCGGCAGTGGAACCGAAGAGGAGTCTCTCGAAA
>JARRRJ010000502.1:2543-5634 GCA_037380865.1 Sedimentisphaerales bacterium | reverse complement strand
CAAAAATCCAACGTTTTGAGCGTTTTTCAATCCGGATTTTGAAGTTGTATGGAATTTAGATATTACTATTTAGAAATTCCTATTTTTTGACCGGCTTCAAAATATACTCGATCAAACCGGGCGATTCGGGCCAATCCCATTGAGCTATCGCGTACACGTAATCGACGAATATGCTTCTCGACATATCGTCATTAGCAATCTGGAACTGGAAATTGTTCATTTTATCGGGTGTGGCGACAAAGCTTGCGATGTCCCATGAGTCCATCGAATCGTTCCTTTGGCCTTCACGCAACGGAGCGTCTATAGTGAACCATACCTGGGGATTGTCAGGCCAGTTCTCTCCTATGCTCCATTTGGCTCTTCCGGGGACAAAATAATCCTGTTCGTAATGTTCGACATAGAGTACAAAGGATGTAATTGTCGCGCCCGAAGGTACGGACACATCGGAAAAATCGAATGTTATATGCGAGCCGTGCTTAATTTCCAGATAATCATTGTCACTGCTCATCACGGTATTGGCGTCTTTCGTATTGGCAAAGACACTTTTACCCGTCCTGTCAATAGCGCCGGTTATCGCCAGTGTCGCTATCCTTGGCGGTGCGGGAACGACCTTTATGGAGAACGTCTGAGTAGCAGAAGCCGCAATGTCACTATTGTCTGTGACGCTCACAGTGACGTCGTTCGGTGCCGCGAGGGTGTCATCAGGTATCCATTCGATAACTCCGGTATGAGACAATTTTCGGCTTATCGTTGAGCGGCCTTATCGTGACCTCGACTCTCGCTATACCGGTCAGGCCTTCCGGGTCCCGCGCGGTATAAGTGAAGCTATCCAGGCCGTAATAATTGGGCTCGGGTGTATATTTAAGCGTATTATCCGGATTGATTTCGACCTTTCCGTGTGGAGGCTGTGTGACTTCTTCTACCGACAGGGGGTCTTTGTCCGGGTCGGTGTCATTGGCAGTGACACTAATTTTTTCTATAGGCTCGTCTTCGAAAGTTTCGGCCTTGTCGTCGTTCGCGACCGGCGGGTCATTCACGGAATTTACTGTGATATATACTGTTGCCGTGTTGCTCTTGGTCTTGCCGTCACTTACGGAGAAGGTGAAACTGTCAAGAAAGTTGAAGTCCTTTTTCGGCGTATAAACAACCTGCGGCCCTTTTCCGCTTAAGGTCCCGTACGACGGAGCTCTTTCTATGTTGTATGTCAGCGGGTCGCCGTCCGGGTCGCTCGCCTGGAGCGTGATCGTCGTGGGCGAATCTTCATTCATGGAAACGCTGCTTTCAGTCACAGCTATAGGAGCATCTTCCATCGGCTGTATCGTGATTGAGAAGTCGGTTATCGCACTTTGGTTGATTCCGTCGCTAGCTCTGAAGCTGAAGCTGTCGGTGCCGTTATAATTGGCGGCAGGCGTGTAGATTAGATTCGGAGCAGTCTGAGAAAGTTTCCCGTGCGCCGGTGCGGTGACTATTTCGTAACTCAGTGTGTCACCATCAGGATCTGTGGCAACGAGCGTGAAAGGCATTGGAGTATCTTCCTGTGTCGTCAGGCTGCCCGGCTTTGCTATGGGAGCGTCGTTTATGCTTTTTACTGTTATCGTTACAGTCGCCGCAAAACTGTCGTCGATGCCGTCGTTTGCCAGATAAGTAAATCTGTCAGGACCGCCGTAATTTTCATTCGGAGTATACGTCAGGTTCGGCGGTTCGCCGCTGAGGGTTCCGTGAAGCGGCAGGGTAATGATTCTGTAGTCCAGCGTATCGTCGTCCGGGTCCTCGCCTTTGAGCATGACTGTTACAGGTGTATCCTCAACTGTGCCTATCGATTCGAGATTAGCGACGGGAGGATTATTCCTGGTTACATCTATTTGTACTTTTGCCGGACTGCTGTTCGACTCGCCGTCATTGGTGACGAACATAAAGCTGTCCGGGCCGATGTAATCCTTTTTTGGCGTATATATTAATTTGCCGTTATTTTCAAATCCCGGCAGGCTGCTGATTGAGCCGTTAACAGGGTCTGTGTAGATTGTAAACGTTATACTCCCGCTGTCGGAATCGCTCCCGGTAAGTGTGACTGGAAGCGACTTGTTAACTTTTATCGAAACCTCCTGCGGTTCTGCCACAGGCGGGTCGTTGACCGGCGTGACAGTGATCGAGACTGTCACTGCATTGCTGTCGGCCCTGCCGTCACTAACGACAAACGAAAGACTATCGGGACCCGTGTAATCCTTGTCCGGCGTATATGTCAGCTCAGGCGCTATCCCGCTTAACAGGCCGTGCTCAGGATTGTTTATTATGTTATAAGTCAGGTTGTCCCTGTCTTTATCCGAGCCTATCAGAACAATCTTCGTCGGAGTATCTTCCGGGACACTGACATCACTGGACTCGGCGGAAGGGGGATTGTTAATGAATGTCAAAACACCGACGCCTATTGCCAAAGCAAGAAGGAACAGAAGAAACAGCAATCTGCCTGCTTTATTCTTCTTGCGAGGTATGTGGTATTTTTCCGTAACTTTTTCTTTTGTCTTGTTTTGCTTTGTTTTCTTTGCGGTTTCCGGTTCCTTGGGAAGGATTAATTCCTGGATAGGCGATGTTGTTGAAGCCTGCTTCTTCGTCTTTCCCCGATGTTTGATATCGACTGGCTTGTCGGCATCCTGTAATTGTTCAACTATTTGCTCTATTTCCTGCGGCTGTTTTGTCCTCTCCTGTGTTTCGGATTCCAGGACTTCACGTGCCAGGGCTTTATACTCGGAAGCGCCTTTGCTTTCGGGAGCATAAGTCAGGATAGTCTCACCTGCGCTGGGCGCCTCTGCCAGGCTTATTGTTCGATGAATTTCCGTTTTGAGTACGAGATCGCCGAAGAACTTTTTCATTTGCTCCTCGACCTGCTGGCTGAGAGCCGCTCTGTCTTCCACGAAGGTCAACAGAAGCCCTAAAATCCTTATCGAGCAGGGATAAAAACGTTTTCTCGCAAGTTTTATAGTCTCCAGAAGCTGTTTCAAACCTTCGAGTGCGTAATAATGCACCTGTACGGGGACGATTATATCGGTACTTGCCACCAGGGCATTGAAGGTCAGCAGCCCGAGCGAAGGCGGGC
>JARRRJ010000502.1:0-2527 GCA_037380865.1 Sedimentisphaerales bacterium | reverse complement strand
TTCTTTTTGCGTTACGAGCGACAGCTCGTGCTCGATTTTCGAGAGCCTGATATTGCTCGGAACCAGGTCGAGGCCCTCGACTTTGGTGTCAAGAATTGCCTTTGATATATGAAAACGTCTGTTTGCTATGACATGATAGATAGTATTTTCAAGATTTTCGGGCTCGTAGCCAAGTCCGAGCGTAGCGTGGGCCTGGGGATCGAGGTCTACAAGCAGGACTCGTTGACCCAGCTGCGCCAGTGCGGCGGCAAGATTCAGCGAAGTCGTGGTTTTGCCACAGCCGCCTTTCTGGTTAGTTATTACTATTGTTCGCATAGTTTTGTACCGCTAAAAATCAGATGCTACTGTGCGTAACAAGCTACGCTACGAAGCACGAGACATCTCAATATCGGCCTTTTTGCCTTGCTTCTCCTCAATTTAGCACATAACTGCCAAAATTTTGTATTATCGGAAGGAGCTTCGATGTGCCGCTTTTGCGACTTTTCACCACGCCATTAATAAAATATAAAATATCATATCTATTTTTAATAGTCAAGGGATTTTATCGGGCATCGTCAACCGCGTGGTTTTTCCGGGTATTCTGCTCTCTGTGAGTTCTTAAAACTTTTTGGGACCAAAAATTTCATATATAACGATATACTTAAGGTCTAACATGCTTGTTTGCCAAATTCATTCGGTCTCGATAAAAATATTGACAAACTTCTTTTGGGACAATAATCTCGTGCCGCAGGGTCGGCTGTTTCGCGATTTTCAAGAGCGGAACGTATTCCGGCAGAAAATGGAATGAAGCTGTATCTCAGGGTATTTGAATTGTCAAAAGGAGAGATATTATGACCGACAGATATTTGAAGAAATTGGCTTATGCAGCAATTTGTATGTTGGCGGGATTAATGCTTACAGGCTGTTCAGGTTTAATGAAAGGGCAAAGCGTGAAAAGTGCGCGTTTCGAACATGTGGCGATTAATGTGAAGGACCCCGCCGCCATGGCGGATTGGTACAGTGAGAATCTTGGAATGAAGATTGTCTTCAAAGGCGATGCTCCGACCAATACGCGTTTTGTAAGTGACGCCGGCGGGAATATGATGTTCGAGTTGTATAATAATTCCTCTGCGCCCATTCCGGATTATGCTTCACAAAACATGCTCGTTCTGCATTTCGCTTTCAGTGTCAACAACGTAGAGCAAACATGTGAGAGACTCATAGAAGCAGGCGCTACGTGGGATTCCAAATACAACGTAACTGATAGCGGTGATGAGATTGCTACGCTTCGTGACCCGTGGGGCATTGCTATCCAGTTTGTAAAACGAGCCAAACCCATGCTTTGATTCTGCTCGGTGTTCCTGCGTCGCGAGTTCGATTGCGCTTATGATTTTTGTCCGGTAGTCTCGACGACAGTGCGCCAGAGGTGGCCTTCGGGATCGATTTTTTTCCTCTTGAGTACTGCCAGAGCAACAGGCAGGTGGACAAAGTACTGATTGCAGTATCCGACTACCATATTTGTTCTGCCTGACATCCCCGCGTGCACGGCGTTCTGGCCCAACATGACGCAAAATGCCGAGTCATTCGAATCCGCAGGCAGGCTGCGTATCATATAGCTCGGGTCGATGTATTTTAGTGACACAGGTTTCTGTCGTTCCCTGAAATACTTTTTTATCGCTTCTTTAAGCATCGGGCCCACGTCTTCGTGGAGAGAATTGCCTGATGCATCTTTCTTTAGAATCTCATTTTCCTTTTTCAACTGGTTGGCAAGACCTTCTGCAACTACTACAACTGCGTGATGTTTCTCGTCGAGTCTCTGTTCGAGCGCGCTGAGGAAACCGTCTTCTCCTGTGAGTCGGAAGGGCACCTCAGGCACGAAACAGAAATTCACATCGCTATTGGCCAGAGTCGCGTAAGCGGCTATGAAGCCGGAATCTCTGCCCATAAGTTTGACGAGGCCCACGCCGTTCCAGGCTCCCCTCGCTTCCTCGTGTGCCCCGCAAATTGCCATGCGTGACGCTTCGACTGCGGTCGAGAATCCGAAAGACTGCTCGATACCTGAAATATCATTGTCGATAGTTTTCGGAATCCCAATGACAGATATTTTCAGGTGCCTGTTCTTTATTACGGCCGCGAGCTCATGCGCTCCTCGAAGAGTTCCGTCACCACCAATGACAAACAATATACTGATTTGCATTCTTTCCAGCGTATCAACCATATCGTTTACATCCTGCGGCCCGCGGGAGGAGGAGAGCATGTCACCTCCTTTTAAGTGAAGATCTTTTACAAGCTCGGGAGTTAATAGCAATGGCTGCTCGGGAGCTTTCGACGAAAGACCGAGATAGCCGTACCGAAAGCCGAAAATGTTCCTGACTTTGTACTGCCAGAAAAGACTGAGCGTTATGATTCTGATGACATCGTTGAGACCGGGACATAAGCCGCCGCAGGTAACGATGCCGCAGTTGAGGTTTTCAGGCTGAAAGAAAATTCTGCGCCGTGGCCCAGCACGCTCGAAAGTCGGAATTTTGTCGGGACAATCTTTGTACGC
>JARRRJ010000501.1:0-2535 GCA_037380865.1 Sedimentisphaerales bacterium | reverse complement strand
AACACCGATTCCCAGGTCTACCCCCGATTTGTCGCCCTAAATTTCTGCATCAAGATACGTTATTAGCGTTTTATCCATTGTCTCATACAATAAGTCAACGCTGTTATTGTGTTTCGATGTTATCACATTTTGTGGGGGTGATACGTATCAAGATGCTCGCGGATAATATCGGCAATCTCCACCGAAGACTTTTCTTTATTCGTTATTTGATCCATCGTTATTCTGCTTGTTGGTTTCGTCAGGATTAAACAGATCCAGAGGACTCTTGATCGTTGAAAGTGTCTTGCGGCTTGCCTTCTCTATTGGCAACTTGTTGATGCGGGCGGTAAATCCGAAATCCGGATGATGTTCTATTGATGCTGGTGGTTTCCGGACTGTCTGATTTTATGAACTCCACTGGTGCTGTAGCTATTTTTATCCCGGTCACCTTAAATTTAGCAGGCAAAGCAAATATTAAACCTCCTCGACTGTTAATACCTTCTGCCTTTGCTTGGTTGATCGGAGGGATGATAACCCTCCTCGTTCGTCCTTCTCTAATTTTTCCAAACTTTAGCTTAAGTAGTAGTATTGACACGCTTGCACATTCTGTCGACAAGAAAACGCCTGTAATAAAACAAAGTGTTTTCATATTCGGTTTCAGTTGATATATAGGCGACTGTTGTTGCAGAATAATATTTTGTACTTATTTTATTCGTAAAGTTCCAGTGTTTTTTTGACAATGGAATCATTGAATTTTGCCCTTTGAAACAAGTCGATTTTAGGAGTCCTCCGATGCGAGTCTTAAATATCATGTTTTTGACGTTGTTTTCACTTTTGCTTATGGCCGGATGCACCAAACTCTATAATAAAATCGAATTATCAACCGACCATATTGCTCCTTTGGTAAAAAAGATACAGCCGGCGGTAGTGACCGTTGTCGCTTATGATGTTAATCTGGAAGTATTAAATCTGGGAAGCGGCTTTTTTATTGATAAAAAAGGATATCTTATTACGAATTATCATGTACTCAAAGGTTCTTATGCTGCCGATGTTAAAACTTACGACGGAAAGGAGTATCCCATAGAGCTTGTTGTAGCTGAAAATATACCCTCAGATTTAATCAAAGTATGGGTAAACATACCGGATTCGTCAATTCACTGGATTCCCATTACTGATACAGAACCCTCTATTACTGATCGCGTTGTGGTGGTGGGAAGTCCTCTTGGGCTTGAGCAAACAGTTAGCGAAGGCATTGTATCTGCCGTTCGAGAACTGCCGGTTGTGGGAAAGGTTTTTCAGCTTTCAGCGCCAATTTCTCCAGGATCTAGTGGAAGTCCTGTGGTGAACATGAGAGGTAAGGTGGTTGGTGTGGCTTCATTCCAGGTGGCCATGGGACAGAATCTTAATTTTGCTGTTTCCAGTAAAGGGATCCTTGATTTAAAACATGGTGAGACGTCAAAAACACTTTCGGAATGGACCTATGATATCAGGATGAGAACGCCAAAACTGGTTGAAAAATTGTGCCAAGAAGGATTTAATTTTTCTATCAGAGGAGAATTTAAAGACGCTCTCAATTACTTCCAAGAGGCCACTGAGAAAAGTCCGGATGATACGGTGGCATGGTATGGACTGGGAAGTTGCTATGACGGGCTAGGCCAACCGGAACAAGCCATAGAAGCGTTTAAACAGGTTATTCGAATTGACCCGAAGAATGCCACCTCTTATTTTAATCTGGCCCAATACTATCGGAAACTCGGTCGCTATGAAAAAGCAATCGAATCCTATTATCAGGCCATAGAAACTAATCCTGATCATGCCCCATCTTATTTTGATCTTGGCCTGATTTATGGCAAGCTGGAAGAATTCGAAAATGGAGAAAAAGCTTTCAATCAGGTTCTAAGAATCAATCCTGATCATGCGCCGACGCACTATTATATGGGCTTGATCTACAACAACCTGGGGCGCTATGATGCTGCGGTAACATCCTATAAAAAAGCCTTGAAAATCGAACCGGATTCGGCACCAGCACTTTATAATCTGGGGATAGCATATGGCGGTCTTAGAGACATCAAGGCAGAAGTTGAAGCCTTTAAACAGGCGATTCGAGTTGATCCTGATTTTGCTCCGGCGCATTATAATATGGGGCTTATTTATCTCAACAATTCCGATAAGGCTGCCGCACTTGAAGAATATAAAATTTTAAAAGCACTCCATCCGGAAATGGCTGAAATGCTGTTTAAACAGATTTACTAAAATAGACGGAATGGATATCACATTATCACCTGCCTCCTAATATTGAACATATCACAATAACTTATCATGTATTAAAAATCGTTTTATAGTAAAATAAGCGAAGATTAAAGAGACATATCTTTTGAGATACGGGATTATAGTATCACAATTCAAAGTGATTTTAGATAGTTGCACACAAAAGTTCGAATTCAAATTTTTGATGTTTTAAATTTTCGACGCACGCTGACGCTTTTCCGCTTCGATAAATATACGATTGACTTGCGGGTAATGCTTTTTTATTGTTCGGTCTATCTCTGAAATGAC
>JARRRJ010000500.1:0-2538 GCA_037380865.1 Sedimentisphaerales bacterium | reverse complement strand
TGTGTTACAATGGGCCATAGTCCGAAATCTCCTTTCTGTTTAATGGGTTATGGCTAACACATTCTAACAGATTCCCCAGAGATTTCGGGCTTTTTTAATCAGTTAACCGGACAGCACTGACTGAATTATAAAAGTATAAGGTTCGAAAAACTCGTTAATTTATTAATTGTTCGCAGAATCCCTTGATAACAGTGGGTTTCCTCGGTTAATGCTTTTTTCAAAAATGCTTCAAAAAATAATTTTATAAGTAGTTTTTTAATTAGTTATTGTTGATCTTTGAAGAAAAGTGGCACCCCTTCTCATTCAATCCCCTTGATGAATTATATTGTCATGTATAGCCCTTGCAACAGCCTGAGACTTAGAAGAAACCCCTAACTTTCTGTAAAGATTTTTAATATGGGATCGCACAGTATGTTCTGAAATATATAGAGAATCAGCGATGTCATGATCCGTATGACCTGCAACCATCTCTTTTAATACCTCTAACTCTCTTTTGGTGAGACTGGCCTTTCCTTTTTGTTTAAAAGTCGTTTTAGATTTTATAAGAACGCTAAAAAGGGTTGCTGTGACGGTTGGGTCCAAGAAGGCCCGATCTTCTACAACATGACGTATGACCTTGACCAAGTCATCACGATTTATCTTTTT
Source organism: Sedimentisphaerales bacterium (assembly GCA_037380865.1). GTDB lineage: Bacteria > Planctomycetota > Phycisphaerae > Sedimentisphaerales > Anaerobacaceae > JAFGPS01. The sequence goes on along the minus strand of JARRRJ010000500.1, from coordinate 1,893 downwards.
AATGATATACCCTTTAGCGCCAGCTTGAACGGCCTCTGTGACGTAATGGTCGTCGTCATAGATTGTAAGCATGACAACTTTTATCTCTGGATATTTCTGGCAGACTAGTCGAGTTGCCTCAATTCCATTAATGCCCGGCATCCTTACATCCATAAAAATCAGATCGGGACGAACGCTTTCAATTAGTTGCAGACATTCTAGTCCATTTCTGGCCTCCGCAACAACTTCGATATCCTCTTCGAGAGAGACCAACTGTTTCAGTCCTTCTCGGACAATAGTGTGATCATCAACAATCATGACCTTAATTTTTGACATGGGTTTTTGCTCCCCGTACGATAGGAATTCTTGTTTCAATCCGGCATCCTCGATTTATCCCGGCATCGATCACCAAAATTCCTTTGACAGCCTCCACCCTCTCTTTTATGGAAAGGAGTCCCAGTTTATCTTGATCTTTTATCCAAGGGGTATCCTTGGCCATTTCAAACCCTTTGCCGCGATCAGCGACCACCAAAATGATATTCCCAGCTTGCTTGTAGAGGATGACTTTGGCATCATCTGTTTCGGCATGTTTATAAACGTTCATGAGAGCTTCTTGAACAATTCGGAAGAGACAGATACTTATTTCATTGGGAACCTGAATCCTTTTGGGCAATTGCACTGCGACTCTGATGCTTGTTTCATCGATGAAATTGTCAATCAGTCGTTGCAGGGCTGGCACCAGCCCCATACTATCAATCATTTCAGGCCGCAAGCTTGAAATCAGCGCCCTGGATTGGTCTACAGCCTTGTTCACTATCTTTAGTAAGGCATCCAACTGTTCCATCAACAATTCAGGACGTTTTTTATAAAGTTCCTTGCACAATTGAATCTTGTAACCAATCCCTGTCAAGACTTGAGCCAACGTATCATGAATATCCAAAGCCAAACGCCTTCGCTCTTCCTCCTGGATCGTAATCATTCTGCCTGTAAGTAAACTCAGTTGTTTATGACGCTGTTCAATTTCTTCAAGCATGAATGCATTTTCGATGGCAACAGCAGCAATATGTGTGAATTGATAAAGTAATTTAATTTCTTTGTAGGTAAAGTTAAACCCCGTTATATCATTATAAATGATTAAAACTCCATAATAATGTCCGTGCGCCTGGATAGGTACTGAAACAACACGTTTCATATTAATTTGATCAATATTCTGATAAATATTCCCTCTTTCATCCATGAAAAGAGTGGCTCTTTCCTTCAACGTCTTATCCATAATAAGCTTCATTGCAGAAGGCGTGTTATTCATAGGGAAATTATAGAATCCTTGAGTTCGGCCATCCGGATAAAGGGCCTGAAGACTCGCATTCACCATAAAAAGCTTTGTCACTCGTTTCAACATTAGGTCCAGAATTTCCTTCAGGTTAAACGTAGTGATAATTCTTTGGGTGTAATCGAACACTTCTTGTAGATGGGACATTTTCTTGTTTATTCTTTCCTCACGGGTCCTTAAAAAGGAATTTGCAATAATATGATAACCTTTAAATAATACTTCGTTTAATTCCTGAATCTCTTCCCAAATAATTAACAAATTCATTTTCTTTTGTGCTGCTAACTCCCCTAAGATTTCCCAAAGAACTCCCTGAAAACGTTGATGAACTTGAAAGCTGAATTCCAATTTAAAACCTTGAATGGCTCGTGTATAGCCATCCCGCTCCTCATCAGTAAAATAGACCTTGCGTGCCCCTTCTCCATCCAAGGACCTGATAAGCTTATCTATCCAAATGTTGAGGCGATGTTTACCTTCCTCCGTGTGAAGCATGAATTCCTTGTACGGTGAGAAAGCTTCCTTATCCAGAAGATATTTCATTTTCTGGATAATATCTTCTCGGTAATGAATTAGAATTTCCCGGAGAG
>JARRRJ010000499.1:0-2549 GCA_037380865.1 Sedimentisphaerales bacterium | reverse complement strand
TTCTGCGCAGCAGGGGGACTTTACTGCCTCCCATCGACGAAGGCGCGATTCTGATCGAATATGTCACTCCTCCCGGCACGTCGCTTTCCGAGAGTGACAGGATCGGTGACATACTTGACAGGATTGCGATGGCGGACCCCGATGTCACGGCTGTTTATCGACGCACCGGTTCGCCCGAAGTGGGCTACCAGGTCGAAGGTGTCAACAGGGGGGAAATAGTAATGAAGCTGGCTCCTCTGAAGACGCGAAGACATTCCGTGGACGAGATAATGGATGCGCTGAGGAAAAGTTACTCACAGATCGACGGCGTCGTATTTTTGTATCACCAGCCGACACAGGAAAAAATCGACGAGAGCTTTTCGGGCCTGCCTGCGCTGTTTGGCGTGACAATTTACGGGACAGATAACAATACATTGATATCGATCGGTGAAAAAGTCGAGAACATTCTTGCGAAGGACCCTGCGGTGACAAGTGTGATAAATAATACGAAAATAAAGTCACCGGGTCTCGATGTGAAAATCAATCATGTAAAAGCAGCACGGTACAACGCCGACATCACCAACGTTCTCAATACTCTCCAGGCACTCCAGCTCGGGGTTGAAGCTACGCAAATTGTCAGTGCGAAACAGGAAATCAGTGTGCTCGTAAAAATAGACGGCTATAAAATGGAAGACATTTCCAAACTGGGTCAGCTCCCGGTAGTCACAAAAAATTCGGAGATTGTGCCGCTGAAGCAGGTCACAGATATACAGACATACTATGCTCCCTCGTCGATTACACGTTTGAACGCTCAGCGTGAGATTACGCTTCTTGTGGACGTGAGCGGCAGTATCTCGTCGTTTATTTCGAGAATGAACGAAGAATTCAAGTCGATAGAAATACCGGAAGGATACAGCATCGATTTTACAGGCATGTACAAGACGCTCAATAAAACAATAAGGGAAGTTATATTTGTGCTTGTCACCGCCATTGTGCTGATCTTCCTGATTATGACAGTGCAGTTCAGGTCTTTTCTTCAGCCGCTTGTGATTCTTCTTACAGTCCCGCTTTCCCTGGTCGGAGCGATAATTCTTCTGTTCATAACAGGTCACGGGTTCGATGTTTCCGTAGGAATGGGAGCCATCACGCTCGTGGGAATATCAGTCAACAACACGATTGTGCTGGTGGATTATTACAACAGAAGCGTCCAGCGCATGGGCGTGCGCGATGCGCTTCTTTACGCTTCCACGATACGCCTGCGCCCGATATTAATGACGGCACTTACGACAATTTTCGCTCTCATTCCCATAGCAGTCGGCACAAGAAGCGGCTCCGACGTCTTTCAGCCTTTCTCAGTCACCGTCATAGGCGGACTTATTACAGCAACATTCGGGTCGCTGATTGTAGTTCCGATTCTAACAACTTTTATTCCCGGGCGTTTTGCGGCCGCTTGCTCACAAGAGAAATAGCGATTATTTTCCTTTGGCTATGGGACCTCCACTGTGAACGCTTCCGAGCGAGGTTGAATTTGTTCTCCTGACCAGACCTGATAGGCCAGTGTATGAGCTCCCGCCGACAGGTTACCCAGAATAGTATGATAAACCGGGTAGTCGAGGTACTCTGAGTTGGCAATATCGACGAGTTGAATGTCATCAATCCACACGCCGCCATCGATGTAGTAGGCGGCCGGGTGATAATCAAAACGGATACGAATGGCAAGGCCGTTGTAAGAGCCGAGCGGAATTCGAACGTCCGTCCAGTTCTTCTTCTGGTTGTATATTGCCGACCAGGCGGGCATGAAATTTGCGCCATCGTCGGTTGAAATCAGCACTGAGAAACTGTCTGCATATAAAAAGTAATGGGTCTTGAACTCGAGCCATGTTTGCGGCCCGGGATAGAAGGATTGCCTGGAAGTCAGGTGGTATTGCTGATTTGTGTTTCCGCCTGCGGATTTGTAGAAACAGTTTCCTGTATATCCGGAAGGGGACAAAGCCCAGTCGTTATCAGTCATTGTTGATGTTGGCTCAAACTCAATGAAGTTCTCAGCGTCATCGCGGAAAGTGTTTGTCGCTTCTGCTTCATAGGCTGTCAGTTCTTCAACATGATGAATGACATTCCATGCGTACCATTGAGCGGGCGCTATTTGAATCTCGTCAATCCATACTCCTCCGCCTACATAATAGGTTCCGGGATGATAATTGAAACGAATCAGGATGTCTTGTCCCGTGAAATCGTCGAGAGGAACTTTTACGTCGGTCCAGGAACCCTGCAAGGTTCCGGAAACCGACCACATTTCGGAAAAAGTTTCTCCGTTATCGATTGATACATCTATCGAGAGACGGTCCTGGTAAAGGATATACCTGGCTTTGAATGTCAGGCTTGCTCCCTGATCGGGACAAACGGCTTCCGCCAGTGTCAGGTAGGACTGATAACCTGAGCCCGAAGGTCTGTAAAAACAATCTCCGTTATATCCTGAAGGGGACAGAGTCCAGTCGTTGCCGGTTGTTGTTAATGTTACGTTGAAGCTATTAAAGTCCTCGGCGCTATCCGTAAAGGCGCTCGATATTGTG
>JARRRJ010000498.1:2570-3458 GCA_037380865.1 Sedimentisphaerales bacterium | reverse complement strand
CATTTGTAGATAGAAAGCTATTAAGCAGAGGATCAATTCCCCTGCCTTTGCCTCCTTCGCCATAAATTATGAGCGAGCCACTACTCCACAAGTCCTGTTCTATTGTCCCGATATAAGAAAAATCCGCGCACGTTTTGCCTTTCGTTTTTTCATTGTTCAGAATCGTCTGCTGCTGGTACGCCGTAAACAGTGAATAGTGTGTTCCGAAGTCTGTCAGGTCGTGAGGTTTCAGTACGTGACAATTATCCACCCATGTCCAGGAAGAGCGCGACAGATTTTTATCTGATGATCCATTCTCCGTAGTAATGCTACGAAGGACAAAAGCACTGCTTTCTTTAGTGGCATCAGCTTTCAATACAGATGTATTAACCATAGCCGCTATGCAGATTAGAAATATCGAATTTTTGTTCCACATCGACCAGACGCTTTCTTCCATTAGTCTGTCCTAAAATCAATTATTCTACAAACAGGCAAAGGCCTATTTATTATAAGCAATTTGTTCAGGACGTGCCAATTTGACAGTTCTAAGGATATGGAAAAGTGTGTTTTGCGTCTTGAAGCTTCTTTTTAGCCTAAATACAGGGATTTTTCAAGTTTGGCACGCGCTTTGCTGTTATATTATTAATGAAAGTTAAGAAAAATGAAAAAGGTTAAAAAAAGAAAGAATGAAAAAGACAAAGAAAAGAAATTGAAAGGAGGTTCACAATGACACTTGTACCTTACACAAAACGAAACAGAAATTCTTTGAGCACGCTCCATAATGAAATGGACGATTTGTTTGACAGTTTTTTCAGAGGGCTGGACAGGCCGTTCAACGGCTACAAAGCCTGGCCTGTGATTGACGTGGCTGAAGATGAAAATGCAATAACAGTAAGAGCCGAAGTACCG
>JARRRJ010000498.1:0-2556 GCA_037380865.1 Sedimentisphaerales bacterium | reverse complement strand
ATCAGTGTATGGAAACACGCTCACCATTAGCGGCGAAAAGAAACTCAAGGACGAGAAAAAGGAAAAAGGATATTACCACGTCGAGAGCAGCTATGGCTCTTTCCGAAGAGAGCTGACACTTCCGACTGACGTGGAATCGGATAAAGTGGATGCCACGTACAAGGACGGCGTGCTTTCCATAACGCTGCCAAAGGCCGCAAAGGCAAAGGCAGTTAAAGTGAAAGTAAAAAGCTAAAAAATTTGCGTCCCAGGTTGGCGCAATTAGAAGATGTTACTCTTTATCGACACCGTTCTCGTTAGCGCCGAGATGACTCCAAACGGCGCCGCGAAGAACGAAAAATGAAGCAGGGTTCCCATCATGCAGAATACAGCATGATGGGAATCTTTTTATCAACTCGAGAGAATGAAACATCGCTTTTTGACTATAGACCAGCGGCTTTTCTAAGTATGTCTGTCATGTTTGTTTGTTCCCAGGTGAAATCTTCTCCTTTTCTTCCGAAATGGCCGCCGTGTGAAGTTTGGGCAAAGATTGGCCTGGCAAGTTTAAGGTAGCTTATCATTTCCTTTGGTTTCAGCGGGAAATGCTCTCTTATCAAGTGACTTATCTGGTGCTCGCTGATTTTCGCGGTGCCTTCTGTGCTGACATGAACCGAGACAGGATCAGCTACGCCTATCGCATAGGACAATTGTATTTCGCAGGTATCCGCAAGGCCTGCCGCGACTATGTTCTTGGCGATGTGTCGTGCCATGTAACTTGCTGTGCGGTCCACTTTGGTCGGATCTTTTCCGCTAAATGCGCCGCCGCCGTGACTTCCTCTGCCGCCGTAGGTATCCACGATGATCTTCCTGCCGGTAACGCCGCAGTCACCTTTGGGCCCGCCTACAACGAACCTTCCTGTGGGATTTACATGATAAACGATGTTGTCATCGACAAGATTTTTGGGCAAAACGGGAAGCACGACCTGTTCAATGATTTGCTTTTGAAGCTCTTTATATTTCACATCCGGATCATGCTGAGTTGCGACGACGACTGTATGAATTCTTTTGGGTTTGTTATTTTCATACTCGACAGTCACCTGGCTCTTTCCGTCGGGACGAAGCCAAGACAATTTTTTATTTTGACGAAGTTGTTCCAGTCTGGTTGTGATTTTATGCGCAAGTTGGATTGGCATGGGCATCAGCATAGGCGTCTCCTTGCAAGCATAACCGAACATAATGCCCTGGTCGCCTGCTCCCTGTTCCTTATGCAAGCCTGTTCCCTCTGTCACGCCTTGCGAAATATCGGGACTCTGCTTGTCGATAGTCACCATCACAGCACAATTTTCAAAGTCAAATCCCATTGCGGGATCCGTGTAACCTATTTTCTTAATCGTCTCGCGAACGACATCTGGAATGTTGACAATTGCTTTTGTCGTTATCTCACCCGCGACGATAACCAGTCCTGTTGTCACAAGCGTCTCACAGGCCACCCTGCTTGTGGCATCCTGGGCGAGCATCGCATCAAGTATAGAATCCGAAATATGATCACACACCTTGTCTGGATGCCCCATAGTCACTGATTCGCTTGTGAACAAATATGAGTCGGAATCGAATTGAGACCTGTCCGATATTACTTTTTTTGCCATTTGTCTTTCCTTTATCATGAACTATCGTCGATTGTCCATTAATACTTCATTTAATGCCTTGTTAAGCTTCTCATCCCATAACGAGCCTGCTTCTTTCCCTTTCGAGGTCCTGCTCTGATTTGTCAAGAAACACACTCACGTAAACATAGGCAATATCAAGTTTGCTCACACAAACAAACTGGGAAAAGGACTGCGGCTTCTGGAAAGCCATTTCCTGTTTCCTGTACAAATTACATCAACCTCTCGATTGAGAAGTCAAAATTCCGTAATAGCATAAAGTATTGGCAGATAAATGCAATAGTTTGTTGGACGTTTCGACCTATTTTTGCTTTAGAAGCGATATTTTTCTTAATATATTATCCCACAAATTTTTTACAGCCGCGACGTTTTTTTGATTTTTATCCTTGTCAAAATCCTTTTTTTGTGTCATATATAATGAAGAAATCTGTTTTCGCAGTCTCAGGGATTGCAGCAGTACAAAAATTATTATTAAACATTGAATTTCAGAAGATTCTATATTATGAGGTGTTTGTAAAAGCTCTCAAATTGGAAAAAGGCGGACTCAGGAGCGTTGATAAGATGTAACCAGAAATTTCGCCTGCCTGCAAATCAGAATGAGCGGCTGACCTGGATCAAATGAATATAAAGGCTCTGAAATAGTTCGTAAGTCATTGCTTTCCGGCCGGTAACTCAAAAGAGCAGGACTTTTAGGAAACAGCCGCAAATCCTCGTAAATATAGCAGTATGAAAGGCAAGCCAGAACGAATTAAAAAGGATACCCGACTACCTGAAACAGGTGTTTAATAATAGTTGACGAATGTTTTAATATATGAGTAAATGAGTATCTTTGATTAATGAGAGATGAGTATTCTCGTTTGTTCATCAAGGCTTTTGATTAAGAAAGGAATATGTATGAAACGTTCAATTAAAG
>JARRRJ010000497.1:0-2561 GCA_037380865.1 Sedimentisphaerales bacterium | reverse complement strand
GTTTTCTGCCGTTTATACCAAATGACACCGGCATGCCATAAATTTCCGGTGAATCGGTACCAACGAAATAACCCAAGGCAGATAATTCTGACTTGGCGTCTGCGACGATATCATTGAAGTCAGCTTCAAAAGAATAGACAAAACGTGTTTCCCTGAGCTTCGGTTTGAGCGAATCAATCCGGATATACGAACCGCGGCCGCTTAGAAATTTAAACGCTGGTGCAGGCGCCGGGCGATATCGCAATGTGCCAACGACAAATAAAATAATTAAAATCAGGATTGCCGCCGCACTTATTTTTATAACTGACGATTTTTTCAATTGATCTAATTTGTCTATTTTATTAATTCCGTAACTTGTACAAGAGTAGTTTTAGCATATATATAAGCCGATTCTCTTTTTTGCTTTGGCGAATATGTACTGTAATGCACTCTTCTGCATATCTTGAACCTGTGTATAATTTTTGAAGATTCTTTTCTTCGTCAGGTAATTCATAATTATGATAGATTAAAACACTAACATACCCACTTGAATCCCTATAAGACCATTCACTTCCATAGGAGTTCGGTTTATCAACAGTAGGATCTTCAGGTATAGAGAAAATGAGAGAATTGCCAGGGATAAAATTAAGCTTTGTCAGTTCTAGTGAAGCTCTCGCGTAAAAATCATTATAATCCGTTTCAAAAGCATAATAAAATTGAGTTTCTTTAGTCGTCAGTGTGCCCCTTTTATGTTCAATATTTTTAACAAAAGGTTTTGGATGCTCGAGAAATTCAAAATATGAGATAGATGCAGACCTGGCCTGCAGTACAAGAATTAAAATCGAAACAGCAATAATTACTATGATTGCTGAACAAGTTTTCTTAACGGATGATTTTTTCATAAAATCTCAAAGAATTAAGAACCTTCTCATAAAGGACCGGCGTAGAGCAGGATTCTGCCGCACTTGGGACATACCTTCGCCTCTACTGTTCCTTCTCTTTTTATAGCATGTTGAAAGAAGCTTGGTTTAGCGTCAGGCGCAGAATAAGACAATTCCACATGCGCAATACCTTTGTCACTCGGGCCCGGCGATGTCGCATCGATAATCTTTATAGCCTGAAGCTCAACTTCACAATCCGGACAAGTGTTTCTCGACATATTTTCTCCTTTTTCAAACTCAAAAGTGGGGCAAGCCGCCACCCTACTATTTCATTTCTCTAAATAACTTGATAAAACTAAGTTGTCGTGCCCGCTGATTGTGGGAGAATTTATACTACTTTAGTGGATTTTGCAAGCTATTTTTTGTACAGGACGAGATAACAGGATAAACAGAGATTTATATTGTCCTGACAATCCTGTAAATCCTGTCTTGATCTAATAAATAATGAAAAAAAGGTGCGATTCATCGCACCCTACCTGTGCTTTTCTAACATTTGGGAATTGGTTGATTAGAGGGGTTTGCGTCGAGAAATTTTTTGTGTTTATTTTCTTTTCATGGTGGATTTAATATGAGCTTTCGGGTAGAATGTTTGCTTCTTTTGGTAGACTGTTATTGATGGTAAGTCCTTGCCTTCGAGAGTTTACGAAGGGATGGAAAAGCAACATTTTTGAAAGGAGAAGAAAATGAGACGTTCAATCAGCCTTGCCCTTGTATTTTTCACCATTTTCTCAGCTTGCTCGTGCGGTCAGTCAGTTTCCGGCGCATCTCTCGCAACAGGCCGGAGCAACCAGGGTCTTTCAACTGCGCAGAATGACACCGGGACAGCGAATCTCGAATATGTCAGCTCGGTGCAGGATCAGGAGCAGCCAAAGCCAACTCGCGAGCCTGATGTTATCTTCGTTCCCACTCCCCAGGAAGTTGTCGATAAGATGCTCGAAATGGCACAGGTTAAAAAAAGCGACCTTGTCTATGACCTGGGCTGCGGCGACGGGCGCATCGTAGTGACAGCCGCGAAGAAGTACGGATGCAAAGCCGTGGGCTTTGACATAAATCCGCAGAGAGTAAAGGAATCGAAGGACAATGTCGCGAAGAATAATGTCGGGGACCTCGTCACGATAAAACAGGAGGATATCTTCACGCTTGACTTAAGCGAAGCCAATGTAATCACCCTGTATTTGCTGCCGTCACTTAACGTGAAGCTGATTCCGCAGCTGGAAAAACTGAAGCCGGGCTGCAGGATTGTCTCACATGATTTCGATATGGAAGGCGTTATACCTGACCAGGTAGTAACGATGCCGGGGGAAGGCGGCTACGTAGAGCACACAGTCTATCTTTGGACGACTCCTCTCAAAAAGGAAGGTCAGGAAAGCCCTGCTAAAACAATAGTCAAGGAACCTGTACAGGAAACTCACACGCCTGACGTTGTCTATGTTCCTACTCCGCAGGAAGTGGTTGACATGATGCTTCAGATGGCGAAGGTCAAGAAAGATGACGTGGTCTATGACCTGGGCTGCGGCGACGGTCGCATCGTGGTGACAGCCGCGAAGAATTACGGCTGCAAGGCTTTCGGCTACGACGTAGATCCCCAGCGCATCAAGGAATCGAGAGAAAACGTAGCCAAGAATAACGTAGGCGACCTTG
>JARRRJ010000496.1:0-2565 GCA_037380865.1 Sedimentisphaerales bacterium | reverse complement strand
CATACAAACTAGAGGTCCCCAGTTAAATTCACTTCGCTCGTTTTCTCCAAAAAATTTAACGGGGCAGGCAGAAACTAAAAAATAGGTGCCGTTGGACGGAGATGATTTTACATTAATCAAAAATAAGATTTACGTGACTTGACAATTACCAGCTATGGCATCTGGACTTTGAGCAAAGTTTTGATATTCTCAATAGATCACAGGTTGCGTCGAACCTGAGCACGGGAATGTATATATGAAAAATGATCCTGGCTTGATATTTACATTTGAAATTTGATATCCATTAATTTCAGCCAATTCGATTATTGTATGGTATCCATAATTGGTAGAATCAAAACTAAACGCGGTGATACTTTAATCGAAGTTGCTTGTTTCCAATCAATTCAGTCCTGCCTTACGCAAGGCGTCAATAAGCCGATCTTTATCCGTTTTCTTCTTGTATGTAACTTTCTTTTCAAACTTTTCGAGAGAAAACTTGGGACTTATTCTCAATACTTCAGCAGTTTCAATCCTTGCTTCTTCGTGCCGTCCTGAAAAACTATAAGCCACGATCATCATTATACGAGCTATTAGAGAATCGGGCTCTCGACGGACTGCTTTTTCACACCATCTTACGCCTTTCTTATATTGCCCTATATAACAGTAGGACAATCCTATACTATAATAGTATAAATTCGGCGGTATAGGGTTAAGACGTATGGCTTGTTTATATTGCGGAATGGATTTTTCCCATCTTCCTGCAAAAGTAAGTGTTTTACCAAGCATCATGTGGGCTAAGGCTGAATTGGGATTAAGGGTTACACCAAGCTCCGCTTCGGCAACACCCTTATCATGTTGTCCCATCATTGAATACAGGAAACCAATCCTGCCGTGGGCTTCCGCAAGAGTGTCATCAAAAACAAGAGCCTTTTGAAACAACTCCATAGCCCTGGCTATTGACTCTTTAGGGGATTTATTCTGTCCAAACCACACCTCAACCAAGTGTGCTTTACCTAACGTGTAGTAAGCCCAAGCATATTCCGGGTCTAATACAAGGGCTTCCTCCGTCAATTGCTTTGCCAAAGCAATACCCTTTATATTAACCCGATTAATATACTCATTCGCTTGCAAGCATTTTAGATAGGCTTCAAGATTATTTGTGCCTTTTGAAACTGCTCGGGCTTGCTCACCTTCGGTCAGTTTCACCTGCATGGCCGTTATTATTTTCTTTGTGATTTCGTCTTGAACGGCAAATATGTCTTTCAGATTTCGGTCATACTGTTCCGCCCATAAGTGATGCTCAGAAAGAGCATCAATCAACTGGACTGTTATTCGTATCTTGTTTTCGACCTTTCTGACACTTCCCTCTAAAACATACCTCACCCCCAGCTCCTCAGCTAATTGTTGAACCCTTACGGGTTTGTTTTTGTATGTGAATGTAGAGGTCCGAGCAATCACAAAGAGTTTTGGAACCCTACTAAGTGCAGTAATAATCTCCTCAGTGATCCCATCGCTGAAATATTCCTGCTTTGGATCCCCACTCATGTTTTCAAAAGGCAGCACAGCAATCGAAGGTTTGTCAGGCAACTCAAGATCTTTAGTTACTAGAACAGGATGTATATAAACATTCCAGATTGCAAAGGCTGCAGCTCCAACAATCAAAATGGCGGCTAAAGAGAAAGCCGTTTTTTTCCGCTTCCTCGGTACAGCTTTTTTCTCTCTGTTTACTGCCTTGGGCTGCATGCTTAACCTCTTTACGAATTCTTGCCATGCTGAATTGTTCCGAAGATCCCCTAAGGCAACAGAAACATCGTTCAAGCTAATAGATGCCGAATCGATTGCAAACTTAAATCGCCATTTATTATTTTCATCATACCCGAAAAAGTTTGCCCAGATATCGCACTCTAAATCTGAACATTTGTATCTATGTTTACCTCCCTTTTCATAAGGGGGGATAATATCACGATCAATAACTTTAAAGAGAGAGGCTGTTTCAAAATCGGGAAGTCTGTGGCGCCAAGCCATATTTATTTTTGCCCACATGCCATCTACACTTTTCGATGCATGTTTGCCCGAGAGAGATTTGTCAAGCTGATCCAATATTTTCTGATGCTTGCGGATGTGAACAAATCCTACTTTGTCCTGTTTCTTCATCTCATTTATGATCAGGGCAATTACTGAAAAGTAGAATCTTCTGGATGGCGTATCAAAATGGATTACAAGAGGTTCTTTCTTACCATGAAATTGAAGCAGGATTTTGTACCCGCTTAGATCAAATTCAATTGTTTTAAGCTTTTCCATCGAGCCTTCTATTTTATTTCACCTTTAATTGAAAAAACTTAACCGTTATAACCGTTATAATGATGCGCTCTATGTTAAACTTATTTAATTCTAACCGATTATTAATATTTAACACCCTGAGATTTTTAGGTCAAATTAATTGTCACACCTGCCTACAACAAGCCCGAACTTTGTTAAGGGATTCCGGAAATGGGTTAAGATGTCAAAAAGTTGATTTGTGGATGATTTTCTATCAAGAAAAGCCACAAGCAATATCGTAAATTTTTAAAGAAGAAGGAGAGCATA
>JARRRJ010000495.1:0-2567 GCA_037380865.1 Sedimentisphaerales bacterium | reverse complement strand
GAAAGTAAATTAAAGTGAGCGCCCAGGGCGTTCCATAGGTAATAAAGTTAAAAGTTAAAAATCCGCCAAAATATTTTTAATTGAGTTGGCGGACCGAAGGCGTTCAAATACAACTTTATGCACTTTCAACTTTAGACACTTTTAACTTCTTTCTTGTATATATTCTGAATTAAATATCAGGGCCGTCCCGAATCAAATCATAAAATCATTTAGCTTTCTTGGATTTCTTTTATTTTCTACCATCCGAAGGGATTCCAGTACCAAGTGCCGTTTATTCTCTTCATGGTTACCTTTAAATTTCCTTTACCATCGCTGTTTTCTTCGAATTCTACAGATATATGTTCTTTGTAAGCATCAGCGCCGTTGGGAATAATGAATGTCAAATCTGCCGTTTCGTATCCTTTAACATTCTTTGGCATCGTACCAGATTCAATATTTAACGTTCCATTATCCAAAGTTGCTTCTAATGTAAGTTTCATATTGAAATCTTTGTAGTTATTCAAACCGGCTTTCGCTAAATCCTCAAGAATCTTTTTCTCAACATCAACAGCTTCGGCCATTTCATCTTTCTGTCTTTCTCTTTTCTTCAAGGGTATTAACTTGTTGTTATTAAGAACAGGAATTGTCAGAGGATCATAGTTTCCGTCGATAATACTCTGAGTGATTTGTTTATAAGCAATCATTGCTTGATTGGCACTATCGATTAAATACTCGTTATCAACGATATTCGAATCTGTAATGAATGACGAATCTGTAAAAGGCGCCCATCGCCAGGCGTTATTGAGTCTTATCATAACCGCAATTAAGTCTCCGGTTTTGGGAGATATAATTGATGCATGAACAGCATCAGGATCATATTTCTTTAGAATTTCAGCGGAGCCTTGTATATCGAATGTGATATTAACTTTTACTTTGTTTGTAACAATATTTGGTTCTGAAACTATTGCATCATTGCTTTTCGAAGGTACAAAGTTATCAATTGTTGCATCAACTTCAACTTTAACATTGAAATTATTAAAATTCTTAAATCCGGCTGTTTGAACATCCTGGAGAATTTCGTTCTTAATTAATGTACTCTCCATATCTTCATCAATTCGAGCCTGCTGATATGCTTTCACTGCATCGATAGCGATAGCTTTTATACTTGCACCTTCAACTGTTTCGTTCATATCGATAATCTCAAAAGGTGCTTTAGTCTTTTTCTCGACACTTGAATTAGCATTTTGCTCCTCCTGCCCTTTTTGCCATTCAGCTAAAGTCTGTTTATTCACAAGAGCCTCAATTACACTGCTATTTCCCTTAAGGCTTTTATCAAGATCCTCATTTAATTTGTCCTCCGAAATTTTCACAGGTTCCATGCTTTGTGTATAAAGATCGGTCTTTCGTGTCATCAGCATTTCGACTACTGATTCATAACGACGTGTACTCCCAGTCGCTGATTCTTTCCTTGAAAATGGTAACTCGTGGCTATATGGCACCCCTGTCGTTGATTTCGTCTGAAGGGATTGGAGTACATAACCTTCATGTGAAAATTCATAGGCCATCATCAAAAACACACTGTAAGCATTTCTGGCATTGCTGGTTAACTCGGGATCGCCTTCACCGGGTGGATACCATGCCGAAACCTGGGCATACTTTTTAAAAAATGCTTCTGCCCCCTCGATTTTGCGTTTGATCATCATGCCGGAAAAACAGCCTGAACCATGGGCAATATTTGTGTCAAGTTGGCGTTCATGATTTAAACTTTTCAGAAGTTCCTGCAGATAATTGTCAACAAACTGAATGTCATCCTTGTTTCCGATATATCCCAGCAGTGATATTGCCCTGGCACCGAATAGCTCGATCGAATTATCCTCTTCCAGATAAAAGTGTAAATACTCTTTGATGTCAGGATTGATGCGATTGAATGGGAAATTACCACTGCTTAAATAGTATGGATCATGGAAAATTGGCAACAAAGATTCCTCAATAGAAAGATACTCAGGAATGGAAATATCTTCTTTAGTCTGAGAGTAACAATTTGTAGCTATTACAAGAAGGGCAATGAAAACAATACAAAGCTCTCGCATATACTTCATTATTGTCATCTCCTTTCTAAGACAAACTCTACTTATTATCTCATTATTTGAACTCATAGATAATGCCTTTCTAAAAACTATTACCGGATATTATTCATAGTTATCAATTTCAGAATGTGCTAGTTCATCACTACCTGCAGTTGTACCCCCTCCATACATAATCCTGGTTGTTGACGCTGTTGTGTGACCAAGACCAAATACAGATTTTATTGGGGACGGACCCTATTTGTTGGCCGTTGGGTTCTCGCGTATTAGTTGCGACTTTGCTTCTATTCGTGTATCTCATACGCTATTACCTCCTGGAACATAAACAACCTTTATTTTCCCGAAGTAAAACCTTGTTCGCACTCATTCACTCAATGAGTTTATGATATGAATTCCGAAAAATTCTGTCAAGAGAATTTATCGCTTTTCTCTCATCCAAACAGGCGCTGTCCCGAATATAATATCAATAGTCTGAATAAGCTTCCAGAAGTTCTGGGCTTTCTT
>JARRRJ010000494.1:0-2571 GCA_037380865.1 Sedimentisphaerales bacterium | reverse complement strand
GCCGACCGCTTCTTATGGAAGGTTACCATTTTTGAGATCTGACTGTGAACCTTTTCAATAAAGGTTCCCCTACCCGGGGTGTTGGCCTCAATCCGGTCACCTTCAATACGAATATTGTCGAATACATCCTCTTTCACCTCTCCGAGGCGCTCTTCCACGTTGTTTAGAACTTCAGTCCTTATCTCTTCGCCCTTGGAATTTTTTTCGATGGTATCTAACAAACCAGAGGTGAGCTGAAGTCTTTCGGCGATTTGCTGGGAATCGATTTTAGCGTAGTCTTCACCGTAGACGCTTTTAAGTACCCGCGCTGTTTCAGTGCTCGATCCGCCGGAGCTAACCATCACAAGCCGGGCAACTTTGGCCATCTGATCGGATATTGGCGTATGATCATTGCTGACCATCAGCCACTTTATATTGTTGACCTCGATCGGTGTGGGTTTCAATTGTGAGCGGAAATGCTTAATTTTCATCATCGCATCATAGATGCTTGTGTATCGATATTTTTTGGCGGTAGCCGCCGTGCTTTGCATCAGACTATTAACTTTGTGTACCATTGCCTGTATTTTCTTCGGATGCAAACCATTGAGCACAGCTAGCAGGGTCAAATTCAAGTCCGGTACGTTGTTTTCATTGTGGATCGGCCGAAGAGATACGGACCTGCCGAACGTTGACATGGTGATGGGTGAATTTTTTTCCACTGCAGCGAAATATAGCCCAGCGAACTGAAGAGAAATCCATAGGCGATTGAGTTCCTGTTTATCTTTGGGTATATTTATTAAAATATTGTTAATGCTCTTGCTCCATAATGCTTCAAATCCCCGATTGAGCTTCTCCAGAACCTGGCATGGATCTTTTCCCTGCGCTTTCGCGATGGCGCGCGCCACCTCAGCATCCAGGGAGATATTTCCGGCAAGTACTTCGTAGTCCGTTTTATTATCGACTCGGTTTTCCCCAAAAGCACCTCGGTATCGTATAAGGGTTTTATTGCCGACCTGCGGATTTTTATTGAGAATATCGAAAATTCTTTCGAATTGCAGTAAGGTCATGCTCTCCAGCTCTTTTTTGTCGGACTTGGAGCGCCTGTCAAGGCAGATACCGATCTGGTAGACCAGATCGGCAATTATGGCACGCAGGGCATCATAGCGCCGCTGTTCCTCGAGAAGGCTTTGAGCCAGACGGTCAGAACCGGAGAAGTCCAGTTTCTTCAGCTTTCGGACTTCCACGCCGCCAAGCTGAGCGTAGAGTTCTTCTGCTGAATTATCTAAATGAATGCTTTTTGATTCCATTATTGTAAAATTCAGGTATTTTCAGTTCAGGTATAACTGGCTATACCTTATATTCGGCAAAATTCGCTTTATCTTGAGCTAATTTAGTAAAAAATGAATCATATTAAAATGTGCCGGCCTCGAAGATTGAAGCACCCCAAACCAATTGCCTGTTACGGTGATTCCGGCCGTCCATAACGGCAGAATGAAAAAGACTAATTTGTCATAATCTTGATTATTTATTACATTCATAATATTATTATAATATATGCGCATAATTTTGATAATGACATCTTGATAAGCGTAAACCCAACACTGGATCGAATTGCAGGCCACGCCGCAGCACCGATGACCGGCACTAGCGTACATACGGAATGATGATAGGGCGTTTTAGACCTGCATTAAACTCATTGATTTTGATCATCAGGAGAAGAACACATGGCCAAGCTAAAAAGTCGAGATATCCAGAAAGTCATCCAGCTTTTTGACAACGAACTTTTATTGATTCCCCGGGTCAGCAGGCTCGAGAAGATGAAAATGCGCAAGAAAATAGTCAATGTCGTCCAACCCGCCTTGAAATCGCCCACCTTGCAACCCGAGGTCTTTGTGCTCGAGGTAGAATCTAAACTGGCCGACATTATCTCTAAATTTCTCGACAGGTATGGCTTTAATAGACGACTGACCGAAGTTATGCTCAAACTGTATCAGAGAGCAGAGGAATCTTCGGCAGCGACTTCTGTCTCGGATGACCAATAAGAATAGTACATAATCGCTATTCTGAATGCCATGCTCTATTCTTCAACTCGCGCCTGACGTTGTTGCTTATCATACAGCCTGAAAAGCAAAGGCTGTCAACATTCTGAGGTTAGGCATTCAGTCGAAATAACCACTTCGATGTTTTCGCAGCATCGCTCGATCGTTTCCGGCTGGGTTAACTCGGCTTCGGCGAGTTCGGTTGCTTCGACGCCCTTTGCCTTCGAAGTCGACTTTCTGCGGACGATCGCCCGCACGGTAAATGCCCTCTCGCGAAGTTCCTTGGCGATGTAGCCCCCCAGATAACCCGTTGCTCCGGCCAATAGTACCCTCTTCATAAGTAAAGCCTCTCTGCCCTTTCAATCACTGGCTTCACCCAGACGGGCGGTTTAGCGAGAAACCGTGTCAGGCATAATTTATCTGTCCCTTTTATTCTTGACAGCTGTCACGTGACAGATTGAAATAGCCTTCGCCTCCGGACTTCAGAAAATCGGTGATGGCCACCTGATAGGTTCTTGAGGGAGAAAGGGGTGCACCCTCCCGGCCCAACCGT
>JARRRJ010000493.1:979-3565 GCA_037380865.1 Sedimentisphaerales bacterium | reverse complement strand
TTGCCGCTGGCGTGCAGATTGCCGGAGAAGAATCCAGCCCAGTCGGCGCCCTCGGCATCGCTCCAGATGGCATAATCGACGCCGGACCCGGCTTGGGCATGAATGGCACTGCGGCCGCCGCCCTGAGCGATCATTAATTTTACTTATACAAGACGCATCACCGACTGGATTAAAAAGCGTCCATGGATGTTATGGCTCCTTCCTGTAACAGGATGAATATCGCTTCTCTGGTTCCTTATTCGTGTAGTACCGAAGCCTTCCCGTGCGTGTTATCCCTGCCAGCGGATAGCGGCGCCTTTGGCCGGCGGATTCGTGGTTTGGATTGGCGGGCTCATTTGCTCGACTTTTCTATATCAGCGAGCCAGGAAGCTGATGAACCGATCCAAATATATACTGTCAGGATTATTTGCAGGGCTGGCTGTCCTTGTTTTATGGATTGCGTTCAGTTCGATGTACAACAAGGCGACTATGGCGGCATTCTCACCAAGTGAAGCGTCCAATAATCCGATAGGCATTGCAAAGGGACTCAATCCGGGCCGGGTCACCTGGGCCTGGGATCCGAATTCAACAAGCTGGGATGGCCTGTCAGGCTATTGGTGGGATGATAACAACACGAGTCAAACTGTTGTCGACCGGATGGTAAGTCGCTCGATAAGGAGCCTGAGCGGCCGACAAACAGATAAAGACGCCTGGGATGCCTTGTTCAGGTATTTCAACAGATCCGGGAAACTCCCTGATGAAGGGTACAAATCAGGAGAGAAGATTGCTATCAAGATAAACTGTAACCAGGACCGCTCGGCTCAGTGGGGCACAGGAAGGCGCGCCCAGAACGGTTTGCCAAGTCCACATGTAATAGACGCTTTGATTACTCAATTAATAAGTAATGCAGGCGTGCCGGGTGAGGATATCACTATTTACGAGGTGGCACAGGGACGCAATATTGGTGATCCTATTTATAAGAAGATACGGGCAAACCCGAATCCTGATTTTCAGGCAGTCAAGTTCGTCGTAAATACTGATTACGGTCTAAGCGGCAGGCTTGGACCCGTTCCTGATATGAATAATCCTATTCATTTTGCACAGGAAAACCTGCCTGCAGCTTATCTTCCAACGTGTGTGACAGAAGCCAAATATCTCATTAACCTGGCAATACTGCGCCCGCATTCCATCTTTGGAATCACTTTATGCGCTAAGAACCATTTCGGCTCGCTGTTCTTCCCAAACAATGGCGGCTGGACACCGTCGCCTCTTCACGGAGCCGGCTCAAGCCGTAATCCAATGGGTTCGTACAACTGCCTGGTTGATCTGATAGGGCACAGGCATCTGGGTGGTAAAACATTGCTCTATATGGTTGACGGCCTTTATCCCACGCAAAGTAACGAAGGAAATGTGATGCGTTTTGCTTCGTTCGGAGACGACTGGGCTTCCAGCATATTCATGTCTCAAGACCCGATTGCCATAGATTCAGTGTGCCTGGACTTCTTAAGAAATGAGCCGAGAGCGACTAACGTTCGCGGCAATTGTGATAATTACATGCACGAAGCCGCTCTTGCTGACAAACCTCCCTCCGGCACAGTTTACGATCCCGAGGGGGATGGTATCGCGCTGAAAAGTCTGGGAGTACATGAGCACTGGAACAATCCGAAAGACAGGAAATACTCCCGAAACCTCGGAACAGGTAACGGAATTGAGCTGATATCACTTAAATAATGTTCTTAATGCTTTGTCAGCCCATAATTCATGCTTTAGAAAATATACGCATTCCTACCGAAGGCGGATTGGTCAATCTCTAATCCCGGCTAAGAATCGAGCAGGTTATGGTTCGATTGTATCAGATATTGAATGCGTCTCTTTGTATGCTTTCTGGCCGGCTTTGAAATACTCTGCCATTTCACTGTTGATGCGCTGCTCAAACTGTTGAGTTCTGAAAGAACCATGATCGCCGGGGAGAATTTCCACATATCCGCCATAATCAGTTGTCACTAAGAAATCCCGCAGACTCGCCACGGCCAGAGCCAGATAGTATGTGTCCCATCCGCCCGCAACTATATGAAGTTTTCCTTTCAATTTCGGTCCGAGAGTTGCCCAATTATTCTCCAGTACCAGTTTGATATCGTATCGTTTCCAGTATTCTGCCACTTCAGGATCGATGATTCCCGTCAGTTTATCCATAACAGGCAGAGGCTCGCCGTTTTTACCTCGCGGGCTGAACACTGCATTAAACGAATCCAACTGGCCGCCATATCCGACAACGTACTCTCGACGATCCACATCGCCAAACGTTGCAATCACTTCACCTCCAGCCCGCGCCAGCGGCCTCGGGTAACCCTCGTCAGTCCAATGGCCATTAAGGTCCTTGTAAATATTCATGGTTTGGAAGTGAGTAAAGTCCACTGGATCCGGTGCCATACTCCAGCAGCCGCCAAAGAAGTCAGGATAGGCCACCTGAAGCCAGAGTGATGCCCAGCCTCCGGACGAGTGACCTGTTACTAAGCGACCATATGCATGCGGGATCGCTCGGAAACGTTTTTCAATTTCCGGTATCAATTCCTGAACAAGCGCATCGCCGACGGGCCCGTTGTTTGA
>JARRRJ010000493.1:0-974 GCA_037380865.1 Sedimentisphaerales bacterium | reverse complement strand
GGCAAAAACCGAATGACCCAGCGGTACTTTGGGATCAAGAACAACTTGAATCATATCTCCACCGTCTTCGTTTGCCATCCACCACGCGCTGGTGTGGTCTCCCCCGAAACCGGGTATTATGTATAACACGGGGAATTGCTGGTCGGGTCTTTCGTTGTACGTTGACGGCAGAACAACTCCCGCTCGAAATTTGACTTCTCTGCCATGGAAATCACTCAGAAAATTGCTGCGAATCTCAACGAGCTTGACCCTCTCTGTATCTCTTCGCGGCGGCCTCCTTTGAATTACCTGGTCTGCAATTAGTTCCACTTCTTCACGACCTCGTGAGGTCAGTTCAAATTGTGACACTCGACTATAAAGATTTCCCTCTGCATTGTAGTCCGGATCAATCTTGTCTATATCGAACAAAGCCTGAACATACCAGGTTCCTGCTTCCAACCGACTTAACGGACCTGGGAACGCCAGCGCGTCCGGAGCCTGGAATTTCTCGGGAGAAAATACTACCTTTTGGCCGGGACGAAGATTATTTACATCGATAGCGTAAACAGGCTGTATGTCGACATAAGGAGAACTGTAGCGAGGCTCGCGACCAGCTGTTCGAGAAAAGAACAGGAGCACACGTGCGGTAACAGGCTCCAGATGAACTTCCTCGGGAAAGGAGACTACAAAGCGAGGAAATCCCTGACCCTCTGTATTTCGGCTTGCCGGCATCGGCTCAGCCAATAACTGTGTGGAAGAGCAAGCGAGGAACGTTATTCCAGCCAGTAAAAAGCAAAGCAGGCCGCATCTCGTTGTGTTATGGAGGATTGTCGGACAATCAAGCAATTTCTTTTTCATAGTAACTCCCTTATGTTTTATAAGATGTCGTCAACGTATGAAAATCTAACGGATTTCGGTATTGTTATTATAAGCTTAATTAATGAGAATGCAATCAACGATAACAGTAGAAATCTGTCATAAAAAAAGCCGCCGGC
>JARRRJ010000492.1:0-3487 GCA_037380865.1 Sedimentisphaerales bacterium | reverse complement strand
CTCATGATACCACCAGTTCACTGGTGGTATTCATTTGCTTCATTGGTCTTTTTCCTGTAGTTACTTTCTTGACAACTCGTCCGATTTCATTTTCAGTAAAACCTTGTACAGTACCAAAAACACTCTTGTCACCTATTATCTCTGGAAAGCCTAAAACTTGAAGGTTTTCATCAGCATATCCAAAACCCAAAAAATAAATCCTATTAGCAGCTTCGATTAATTTCTTTGCTGCACCGATATCTTCATCATTTACCCTCTCTTGAATTATTCTTATGTTCTTCGACATTGATTCAATCATTTCAAAGTCATAGAATGCATTGTTTTGATCTGAAGCGCCAGTTGCCCTCCGATAAGCATATTTATTCTTTTCTTGCCACGGAAGCCTTGATAAAATGCCATACACATGAATTATCGGGAAAGGAATAAATTTTGACGCAGAATTCTCCGGATCTTGTATGCTGCCAAAGTCATGAATGAATCTATCATAAATGCAGTAATCGAAACTTCTGTCATAATTAAATGTAATAAAACTAACTTTGTTCTCTTTATACTTAACAAAGCCATCAGGGGCGGATAAGTCTTCTGTCATTCTACGGATTAAATATGAACACCAGTCTTCATTTGGGTTATATCCTGAATTCCGAAATGTTCCAGTAATCTCAGATCTCAAAATAATCATCGCAATCGCCAGTTTTCCTATATCAGCGAATACCTGATTTCTTGATAAAAATAGATCGATAGATGTATCTGGATTCGATCTTTTTAATGCATCAATGAACTTGGGCATCATATCATTGTAATAGCGTTTCAATTTCGGACGCATCGATCTAAAACCGGGTTTATCTACCTTGATCAACTCCTTGTAATAGTTTCCAAACTTTTTGATTATTTCATCCTTCAACTCCCAGCCAACAGGATAGCCATAAGGCTTACTCGACCCTGCTCCGAGTATAAAAACTGTTTTAGTGTCAATCATGAATCAAATCCTATGCTACTATGTTCCCGAATAAGGAGATCAAGTTTCCTATAGTGTTGGTATTGATAGCTTATTTCAAAGGCCAAATCGACCAATTTGATAATATAGTCGCTTTCCGCACCTCCTAGATTGATAAATCGGATAACGAAGAACTCACCAGGTTATGCAAGTTTTCGGCGTTCAATCTCCGCCAACAGACCATTGATAAGGTGTACGAAAGTTTGCTCTGCTCCGCTTGCATTTACAAGCGGTTCAGTGAATTCTTTTAGAAACAATTTCAGAGTCTGGTAGTTCCAATATAGTATTGACGTTTTTTCAAGAGTCTCCTTGACACGTTTCCAATCGATTGAAATATTTTCTACTGCTTCCGCCTTACGTTGGAATTTTTCGAGCTTAGCATTTCTTAGAAACCCGTATAGTTCGGAAGGTGATTTGATATTTTCTTTCCATAGCGAGGAAAACTTGCCTTTCCCCAAAAACATGAGGTAACTGGCTCTATCTTTACCATTGTGCATATCGGCCAACGTGTGTAAGAGTGCGTATTTCCAAGCTTGCTCTAGTGAAGACTTCGCATTCAATTTCATTTCGATACTGAAGTTCATCGAGTCCCCTTGAAACATTAGGTCTGGCTGAACCAATTGACAGAACGCACTAACTTCCTGTCGGGAAAGTAGGTGCATCGCCGACTGAGCGCGATTTCCCGTAGTATCAGCAATCAAATGTAATAGGACTTCGGAAGGTGCCAAACGAAAGAAAAGATTGAGCATGTGGTTCAGGGAAACCTCCATCTTCTGGACATGCTTTAGCGCCTCTACCGGTGTCGCATAGCGGCATTTGCTCGACTTGGCTCGTCCTAAATGCTGCGGTTCCCAAAAGTAAAACTCGAGAATTTCATAGTATTCAGATGTCCAATCACGCTCAAACATACTCTTGTTCCTTTTCAACTATTTGCATAATGCTTAAATCCCGGCAAATTCAACGATTCTGCTGGTATGCTGTTATCGGGAAAGGGCTGCTCCTTTTCATATACCAAAAAATTCTCTCAACTTCAATCTGTGGTGGGGCCTAGTAAAGAATGGCGGGATTGGACTAAAAATTTTGGCCAGTTATCCTTAATAAATAACCTTTGGGGCATCAGAGCAAAGCCTTCAATCGCAAACTTTTTTAAAATTACACCGGTCGCGGACCCCATTATCATCTACCTTCTTGAAAGATCCTTCCTCCTTAGGAACATTGTCTTCGACGTCAATTAACAAAGACTGCATATCGGCCACACTTCCCTTAATATATGCCCTGGTATTATCAATTTCTCTTTCCGTCACAGAGGTTTCCACTTTTTGGTCGGATAAAAGATTGTATTCGATGAGCCTTATTTTTTCAGGCTTCATACCCCATTTTTCCTTTCCATACATGGCATAACAGGCAAGCTGGAGGGAACTGCCGCCCGCTCTTGATCGCCCAGTTTTCCAATCAATAATAGTTGCACCATCTTCGGTTTTAAAACTACAATCTAGCAAATGTCAAGCTCATATTCATGCTCAAAAAGTGCACAGGTCTTGGGATTAAGAAGATATCGTCTCTCCCTGGACGACCTGAAATCGTCCCGCATTTGGTCGAGGGTGATGGAGACAATTTCATCGACGTCAAGGATGCTAATGCCCCGCTGGAGATTCTTCAGAGTGTGTTTAATGCAGTCGTGGACCTTCTGTCCTGCCCATATAAAGCGGTTTTTAAGGTTCTTGAGGACATAAATCTGCCTGATTCTCTCCTCGACGCCCTTTTCCCATCCCCCCCAATACCCGTAATAGTTAAAGAAGTATTTTCTGGGGCAGGTCTGAAAGATATCATTCCTGGATTTAGACCATGAGAATTCGTTGCGGATTTGGGTCATCGGCAGCGATTATCCTGCGAGAAAGATATTTTTTGTGAAAGTATCGGAAAATCAATCTGTTGTGTCAAGGCATTTCCTTTTCAATCCATAAATAAATATCAAAGGCGTGCACCTATGGTCGGCAATTTGTTAGGTGCTCCAGTCAATATTTTTCAGGCTGATCGGACTTTTGACTTCGTATCGTATGCTTGCTTTTGAATAATGCTTAAAACGATAAACTACCAGCAGTAATCTTTAATTTCTAATATTTCTCGTTCGTAAGTACCACCATATGGGGTGACAGCTTTTTAGCAAATCTCCGTTCCGTTGATGCTTTTGAGACACCTGCTATTCACTCCATGCTTTCTTAAGCTCCCCTTCAGTCGTGAACATATAATCAATGGCCTTAGTCGCCTTTCCGAACTTGAGTGTGATAACAGTTACGCCAGTGAATTGAGATTGAATGCCATCCTTGTTTGTTGACTCCTCGTCCCATTCTACTGCTACGACATTCGTACCAAAAAAATCGAATATGTTTTTAACGCAAACATTCTTAGGAGTAATTTTTAAGACTGGAAATTGTTCAATGAATTTCTTGAACCATTCTTCTATTGCTTTTTTGCCTTTGAATGTTCCTCCTG
>JARRRJ010000491.1:0-2594 GCA_037380865.1 Sedimentisphaerales bacterium | reverse complement strand
TAAGAGATACAACGCAGCTTCTCATCGACTTATACAACATCGAAGATACATATTGCCTGCATCCACTGAAAGTGTGGAAGCGCTACTCTTCCACAATGTTTTTGCCGCATCTGCAGCATAATGATAAATTTGTGCCTATTACAAGCAGTGTTGATGCGACAAAGCTTTTAGCTCACATATCCGAGCGAAGTGTAGAGCCCGCCGAGAGGTCGCTCGATCACTGGGATAAGCTTTTTCTGCAGGCGACTGACGTCGCTGAGCAATGGGATGTACCTGAAGCTGAGAGAAATCAAACCATCGACAAGTTGTGCAGCATAATGATAGGTCGTGACGAGAGAATGCTTGCCCTTGCAAAGAAGCATTTCGCAATCGAAGATTTGCAGGCGATAAAAAGCAGACTCATCGGAACCGGCTTCATTGGCGGGAAAGCGGTTGGAATGCTCCTTGCCAACAAAATCATTTCTCAAAAAGAACTGGATTTGCACATGCACCTGGAGCCACATGATTCGTTTTACGTAGGTTCGGACGTGTTCTACACTTACCTCGTCGAGAACGGCTTGTGGAAACTGCGTGTCGAGCAAAAAACCAAAGAAGGATATTTCGGGGCGGCTGCAATCCTTGGAGAAAGACTCCTCCAGGGAAAGTTTCCGGACCAGATACGAGAGCAGTTCCAGGAAATGATCGAATATTTCGGACAGTCACCTATTATTGTGCGCTCAAGCTCGCTGCTCGAAGATGCATTCGGAAATGCTTTTGCTGGAAAGTACGAAAGTATTTTCTGCGTCAACCAGGGGAGCCCGGAAGAGCGTTATGTAAATTTCGAGGAGGCAGTAAGAAGAGTGTACGCGAGCACAATGAACGAAGATGCATTGACGTACAGGCTGCAGCGAGGTCTGGACCAGCGGGATGAGCAAATGGCTTTGCTTGTACAGAGAGTCTCTGGCTCATATCGCAACAGCTACTTCTTCCCCGATTTAGCGGGTGTAGGCATGTCGCACAACGCATTTGTATGGAAGCCCGATCTCAATCCTGCCGCCGGTATGCTCAGGCTTGTTTTCGGTCTTGGGACACGAGCAGTCAATCGCGTTGAAGACGATTATCCGAGAATTATCGCGCTGGATCAGCCTCTGGTAAGACCTGTCTCAGGAGTCGGCGACATCAGGAAATACTCTCAGCATCGCGTTGACCTACTCGATACGAAAGAAAACAGCCTGAAAACTGTCCCTTTTAACGAACTGGTCGAAAAGAAATTCGATATCAAGCTGGATTACATAGCGGTCAGGGATTACCAATTGGCCAGACAGGCCAGACAGAGAGGCGCAGGTGATGTCGAACACTGGTTACTGACTTTCGAGAAACTCCTGACAGATACGAACTTTGTCCAGACCATGAGCAAGATTCTCAAAACGCTCGAGCAAAATTATGAATATCCGGTCGATATCGAGTTTACCGTTAATTTTACTTACGAGAACAAACCGATAATCAATCTTCTTCAGTGTCGCCCGCTGCAAACCAGAGGCGAGAAGCCCCGCGTCAAAATGCCTGAGAATCCCGCTGCGGAACGGATTTTGTTCAAATGTGACGGCTACTTCATGGGTGGGACGATTGCTCAGGAATTGACGAGAATTATTTATGTCGAGCCGCAGGCTTATATCGATTTGCCGCTCTCAGGCAAGTATGATATAGCAAGGCTCGTCGGCAAGCTGAACAGAATGATATCCGACAGATACACAGAACCGACTCTTCTCCTCGGCCCGGGAAGATGGGGAACTTCTACTCCAAGCCTGGGAATCCCTGTCGATTTCCATGAAATCAACAATGTCACTGTACTTGGCGAGATTGCATACGAAGGAGCAAATTTAATGCCTGAGCTTTCGTTTGGTACGCACTTCTTCCAGGACCTGGTGGAAAGCGACATTTTCTACACAGCTCTTTTCCCGGGAAAACCGAACACAATTTTCAATATCGAAAAGCTTGATAAGATGCCCAATGAGCTTGTTGATGTCATACCAGAGAGCGAGAAATACGCTAACGTGGTCAAGGTCTGTAACCTCAAGGATAACAAGCTGTGTATCATAAGCGATGTAACATCTCAGAAACTCATTTGCCTCGATGCATAAAAACTGTTCAATTATTACAAATATAAATTGAATATGTTTGTATTTTTCCCCGCTTCCAATCTAAGTCTGACAATCAGATAAGATTTGATTGGAATATTATTAACTGTTATTATTCTCTTTTATGCTGAACAACACTGCTACGAGTCTTTATAGGAGATAGCTTTGGGTACAAAATTGACTTATTTTTCTAAACTAATATTTCTTACAGCTATTTTTGTTTTAACTTGTTCAGTTTCTGCTGAAGATATTACTATTGATGGCTCAAAACGCTTTCAGACTATAGAGGGTTTTGGGACGTGCCTTAATGCATGGACACGCAGATTTACTGACCTTTATCGCACTGAAGCTTTCCAGAAGATTTATGCTCAGCAAGTCGGCTGCAACATGCTTCGAGTCAATATGTGGGGACCTGTCTTTGAAAAAACTACAGAAGACTGGACTGATATAAGTTATAAAGATTTTGACTTTAGCGGC
>JARRRJ010000490.1:0-3152 GCA_037380865.1 Sedimentisphaerales bacterium | reverse complement strand
GTTAACAGAGCAGGCGAAATCCACTCTGAATTCCATAGAGAATCTTGCCGATGCCGGGACAGAAACGCTTGCACATACAGATGCCAAAATGGACGAATTAGTCTCTGCCGCTACCGATACAACAAAAGATATACAGACATTTGTCAATACAGGAACCGAAGTCCTCAAAAAAACCGACCAGAGGTCTGATGAAGTCGCCGGAGTGCTTGTGGACGCCATTGAGCAGTTGGGCCAGGCAAGCGCACAACTCAGGTTAGTAATGGAGAAAATTAATTCCGGCGACGGAACAGTCGCTAAATTCATAAACGACCCTGCACTTTACAACAAGCTTGTTCAGGATTCGGAGCAGCTCGACGAAGTATTGACTTCCATGAAAGCACTCGTAGATAAGATCGAACAAAAAGGGCTCAGCAAAGTCTGGTCGGGAAGCAAATAGGCTGAAAGTTCGCGCTTAACAAGATTTGTTTCTGGTTCAAATTATTAAAGGAAATGCACAAATGAAGAAGAAGATTCTACTGCTAACTGCCGCGATGTTGACGAGTATTATGCTTGGGTGGCAGCGGTGCGCTGGGAACCGGCTCATACCAGAATGTGGCGGCCGACCAGTCGTCCTGGGTTTCGGCCAGGCCGCCCTTCCAAGCGATCTGCTGGATCGTGATCCGGCCACTTTTTCGAAAGAACCGGCAGGCAGGTCTGGGATAAGTATTATGCGCCTCGAAACGCAGTCAATATGGGCTTCAGCGGAGATCGTACTCAGCATGTGCTGTGGCGTCTGGACAATTCGGATTTCAGCAATGTAAAACCAAAGCTTGCTATCGTTATGATCGGGACAAACAATTCGAACGGCCGCGATAATACAGCGGAGGAAATCGCCGATGGGATAATCGCTATTTGCTCGCGCCTGCGAACCAGGCTTCCAGAAACAAAAATTCTGCTCCTTGCTATATTTCCGCGCGGCCAAAGGCCTTCTGCTCAGCGCCAAAAGAACGCACAGGCCAGTGAAATCGCTTCACAGATAGCTGATAACAAAACGATTTTTTATCTTGATATCAACAAGAATTTCCTGACGGACGACGGGGAATTAACGCGTGACATTATGCCTGACTTTCTGCATCCCAGTGCCAGAGGATACCAGATTTGGGCCGACGCGATAGAGCCGAAAGTTGCGCAGCTTATGCGAGAAAAATAAAAGTGTGCGAGACTCTTGGCGCTGCCCATAACAATGAGCCTGCGTCAAGAAAGGAGAAACAATGAGACGAGGAATGCGAATCATGAAATTCCAGTTGCTCCTGGCGTTAAGCATGGCATATATTGTGATTCAAACCGAGTGCATAAATGCAGCGGAATTGTCGCGCGAGCGCATTTCCATCAGTAGTGACTGGCGTTTCAGCAAAGGTGATCCCAATGGAGAGTTCACGGATAATCTGAAGTATCCTGTTAATCCGAGTTCCGGTGGTGGCGGTTTCGGTGGTCGCAGAGGCCGCGGTGCGGCGCCTGAGCAGGTTCCCGCTGTAAATCCCACATCGGGAATTGCCACCTTTATACTGCCAACCGGTAACGATCTTATTGCTGACCCTTCAAAACGTTATACTCGACCCGCCGGCAACTTCGGAGGCGACGTTCCCTATGTAAATCCTGCTTTTAACGACTCCCAGTGGCGGAAAGTTGATTTGCCGCATGATTATGCAATTGAAGGTCCGTTTACTTCATCCGGAGGCGGCGGAATGGGTCGTTTGCCAACTGCCGGTGTCGCATGGTATCGCAGACATTTGACTATTCCGTCTGAAGACTCGGGCAAGCAAGTTTATCTCGAAATAGACGGCTCCATGTCTTACACGACTGTCTGGTGCAATGGCCAGATTGCAGGAGGCTGGCCTTACGGCTATTCATCGTGGCAGGTTGACCTGACTCCATATATAAAGTTTGGTGGTGACAATGTCCTGGCCATTCGGCTCGATAATCCGCCCAACTCGTCACGATGGTATCCCGGCGCAGGTATCTACCGCAACGTATGGCTCACAAAAACCTCCCCGGTTCATATCGGACATTGGGGAACCTGCATAACTACACCTGAAATTTCATCGACGACCGCTGCGATAGATTTGAAAATCACTGTAGATAACAATTCTAAAACGGACGCAGATGTCACTCTCGCGACCCGGATTTTCGAGATTGATTCGCAGGACAAAAAGGCAGGTGTGCCTGTCACATCGATTGAACCAGTCAGATTGATGATTGAAGCCGGGGAAAAAGCCATTGCTGAAACAAAAGGAGAAGTGACAAATCCGAAATTGTGGGGGACGGGAAAGAACCAGAAGCCCAACCGCTACGTTGCTGTCACTACTGTAGAGCAGGATGGCAAAGTGGCCGACTCTTATGAAACAGCTTTTGGAATTCGCACACTTAAATTCGATCCGAATAATGGGTTCTTCCTGAATGGCGAGCATATAAAGCTTAACGGAGTATGCGACCATCATGACCTCGGTGCGCTTGGTACAGCGACAAATTATCGTGCGTTGCAGCGCCAGTTTGACTTGCTTGCTGAGATGGGATGCAATGCAATTCGCACAAGTCACAACCCGCCGGCGCCCGAGTTTCTCGACATTGCTGACAAGATGGGTTTTCTCATTATGGACGAGGCTTTCGATGTCTGGGAGCGTCAAAAGACTCAAAACGATTATCATCTTGTTTATGCCGAGTGGCATGAGCAGGATTTGCGCGCGATGCTTCGCCGTGATAGAAACCATCCTTCAGTTATCATGTGGAGCATAGGCAACGAAGTAGGCGAGCAAACCGGCGGCGACGCTGGTGCGGCTATCGCCAAAGAATTGGTGGACATTTGTCACGAAGAGGACCCCACGCGTCCCACAATCAGCGGCATGAACAGCGCACGCGCCAATAGTCCCTTCGTGGTGCCAATTGACCTTGTCGGCCTGAATTACCAGGGTGCAGGCCTTTTCGGCGGAAATCCCCAATATCCCGTTTTCCATCAGAGCTTTCCCGATAAGCTCGTACTCGGCAGTGAAACAACAGATGCTTACAGCTCTCGCGGGTATTATACTTTTGATGGCAATACCGGTAGTCGGGGCAGAGGCGGTATGATGGGAGGAATGGGTGGCTTCGGCGGCGGCATGGGCCGAAGAGGCGGCGGT
>JARRRJ010000489.1:0-4194 GCA_037380865.1 Sedimentisphaerales bacterium | reverse complement strand
TTTCATAATGTTTGCCCTCTTTGGTGTCGCAGCTGGAAATCGTCCTGGACAGATTGGGTTATTTGATATTGCCGGAATCATCTTATTTCTGACAGGTTCTTCTATCAATACGCTGGCGGACTACCAACGATTTGCCTGGAAGAGGAAGAGCGAAAACAAGGGACGACTATACACAAAAGGACTCTTCAAATATTCCATGCATATGAACTACTTTGGAGACGGCATCTGTTATGTCGGACTGGCGTTGATTGCACTAAAGTTAGTGGGCATATTGATATCTGTTGGTATTATCCTGAATTTCATTGTACTGCAGATTCCGCTCCTCGACAAACATCTGAGCAGGAAATATGGAAATGATTTCAAAGAATATTCAGAGCAGACTAAAAGATTTATCCCGTTCATCTATTAGCATTAACTGAAAGACGAATCAGCCTGACTGTAATTTCCGGCATGATCAGGTAGCCGGGGGTTCGAGCCCTCCAGCACCTCTCATGCGCGTCCGCACGGGGCGGTTCACGGAGATATTGTCCCAGCCTTTCATACCGATACGCCGATGAACCTCGAATCCGTGAGGGAGTTCCTCATCCGGCCCGTTATCGCCAATTGAAGGAGACAAATAAATGAATAAGAATAACCTTAGACCTTTAGCTGTCACATTTGCTGCAAGTGGAATTTGGGATACGATAGCCGGCATTCTGTACCTTTTTGTAATCGGAACAGGTCGGTTGATCGACGATCCTCACACCCACTCTTTTTATAGCGTATTTCTTGCTTCTTTCTTTTTCTGTTTTGCTTACTTGCAGTTTTTGTCGTCCTTTAATATTCGAAGATATATTTTTAATGTTGGCTGTTTGATTATTGGCAGGGCTTTCTATGTCGTTCAACTTTATGCCTATATGGTATTTTTCAAAGGCTTCCCTTCGACATTCTGGTTCACCGGAATTGTCGATGCGACGTTTATCCTATTGTATTTTATTTTCACGTTCCGTGGCGGGTTGGGAATTAAGGACCTATTTTTACCATTTCATGAACACGCATAAGATAATCATGAGAGATTGTTATCGGCCTTCGGCCAAGCCCGTCCGGGACCGGCACAGCCAGTCCACATCACCACGCCCCCAGGGCGTGGGTTTCTACAACCAAGTAAAATATTGCATTTTTCGACCCCATGTTGTATAAGATTTAAGCGTTTTTGAGGAATAGTGCCTTACGGTTATTTCGTCAGATGATCGGCGGTAGGGAGGTTCCCAACTTCCCCTGATTCCTGCTTGAGTTGTCCTGCCCTGTGTGCACTCACACCTGCCGATGTCCCTCCGAGGCTCTGATGGCGAAAGGCCTTCCCGACGTAACTAAGCCGGCTCGGCAAAGCTCCCTGATTCTGACGAAGACTTGATCGGATCGATCCTGTCCTTCACGGAGTCTGAGCCGTCCGCTTCATAATAGATATGAACGGCTTTCCCGGCATGCTCTCTCTGCGCTTCGACCCGTTTCTTCTTTTCCATTTTCGGACGAAGCCGGACAGGTTCCGGGGGCTGATTCATTAAATCCGTATCCACCTATCCCGTGCAACGCATGTTAAACGGTCAGTAGAAACCGTAATAGACTATAACCTTGTTCTCAACCTTTTCCTGGGGTTGTATTTAAACGGAACCATACAATCATGCGATGAGTCCGACACTTCGCATTGAACCTCATGGGCCGGGTGATCAACTGAGGTATGCGGCGAAGCACGGCCCGTCCACCCGAGGCGAAACAGACACGCCCGGCCGCTATGCAAAAAAAGGAGGAACAGCGTAATGAGATTCATTAAGTCTCTTTTTCTAGGAATGATTGCAGTTATGTTACTAGGCTTGCCGCCTCTCTACGCAAGTGACGAGTCTATGCCAAGTATCATAGTCAAAGGTACTCTTTCATATAAAGATGGTAATCCTGCACAAAATAGGGAAATCTACTTTTTTGGCGTTTTTTACACCAGTGATGGTGAACGGCTTAGCGCACAAACAAGTATCCGAAATGGGCATATCGCGAATCCATTCGATGTAACCGATAATGAAGGGTTGTTTGAGATAAAAATTACTTCTGACTTTTTGAAAAATACTGAATTCAAAAAATTCTCTGTAGGCTTAATTAGAGGATTCGGGCCGGGTTTTACCATACTTCGGAGTCAAGATGGCACTGCAGTAACGATCGACATTAATCCCAATACAGTCGCAACGGCCCAGTCCGACAGGATAATCAATTTGGGAAGAGTCAAACTGAATCCATAGGTGAAAATATTCTTCTGTCAACTCGAAAAATGGGAACTATATATTTTTCCAAAAAAATGAACTGCATAACATCTATACGGACTGCGGTTGTCAGGTAAAAAATTACTCCCATAGACCGGAAAATACAAAATAATGAATTTAAAAATATTAAAAGATATTTTGAAATATCTTATCTTGGGTGCTTCTGTTATATTCGCAATAACATTATTCGTTGTATCATTTTTCGAATTTTATCAATATCAAATGGTTCAATTTATAATAGTGATAGCTTTTGTTCTATCATGCGTGATCTATTTTTATCCAAAATTCAGAAAAAAGTTAATCAGCCCCTGTATTCGCATACTATACGATTGACGAAAAGCCGGATGTTAATACTCTGCCCAACGAAGTATTAAAATTACCATATGAAAATTACGAAGTTGTTCACTCCAGTTATTTGGTTCGATATGATGATCCGGCGCCAACAAAAATAAATGTGATATTGGGGAGCAGTGTAGATAGCGTTAATGGTTTGTGGGCTGGGAAATTAAAAGCGGTTGCCAGTGGTGCATGGCAAGGAGAGGTCAATCTTGATCCCAATAATAAGGAAAAAGAATGGGGAGATTCTATTTCTTATAAAAGAACGAAGAAGCTTAAAACCAAGGTAAAAGTTACACTTCCCATCAATAAAAAACATCGGTTTAAATGGCTGAAAATAGATTTTTCTTGGGACGTTCACTATCCGCACGGATCAGGCAAAGGTAATAAGTTCGAAAATAAATTCGATCATTTCTCTAAAACTCTTAACCTTTTCGTTATATCTGCCGAGGATTTAACTTTGAGAATCAAGTATGATAAATGGAACGCTGCAGATAGCGTCGGAAAAGATATCAAAAGCTTTTTTCTTCCAGTTATTGTTGTGGGAATTCTCTTTATCTTCACAGTACTCTGGCAATTTTTTCTTGGTAATAAAACGAGACACGAATAGGGTAGAAAACATAGAATGAGACAACCGGCGGTTGACTTCCGGATCAACAAGCACCGGCTTTTCCGCCTGGCTGCAAAGCCGGACTGTCACTCGGCCCGTCAGGCAGGATATTGGGGGGCAATAAACAAATGAATATAGCCTACTCAATCGACAAAATCTTGCACATTGTTCATTTGAAATACACAGGCAATCCGGATTTCGACGAATGGGCAAATACAATGCGTGCTGTGTTCCGTGATCCAGACTTTGAACCTGGATATCATTTTATTATGGACCGCCGCCTCGTGACAACCGCTCCTAATACAGAATAAATCGAGAAAATCGTCGATTTTGTCAGCCAGCACCCGCTTGAGCTTGGAAGATGTAGAACCGCCGTAGTCGTAAGCGGAATAGCCTCCTATGGAATGGGACGCATGTCTCAAGGGATCATGGGTGACACGGACAATACACAAATTTTTACAGACATCGAGGAAGCCAAACAATGGCTAAATCCTCAAAACCAGAGCTAAATACACCATAAAATTGACTGATGCGGACACAAACAGCGTGCCGCACAGTTCAACAGATGGGTCCGACCTCAGCCGACAGTCGAAGTCTCGGCTGACTTGAGTCAATAAGCCAGGGGCGTATCCATACCTTTCCCCAACTCTTCCAAAATCATTCCATAGGCGTTCAGCGCGCGCTTAAAACTGCTGATTCGAAAAAACTCATCAGGAGCATGCTGATTCTCATCCTCAAGTCCGAAAGCGAAATTTACCATATAGGCCCCCAGGGATTTTAGAACGGATGTTCCGGTAACGCAAAGTTGTCAAATATCACTTAACATCCCGTAATTAAGCATTTTTTCTGCGAGTTGGCAGTTTCTTCCTGGTGTCTACATTGACCTTCGATTTTGGCAAGGCGCTCGGTAGATTTATCTTCAAGGCCTTCAGCAGTTTTTTTGTCTGTGGTGATGGATCA
>JARRRJ010000488.1:0-2609 GCA_037380865.1 Sedimentisphaerales bacterium | reverse complement strand
CGCCGCCTGCCGGAAAGGTATTTTAACATACACCAGAGAATTATTACAAGGCGGTATTTCCACCTGGAAAGACTGCCCGCCCGCCGGCGAGATTGCAATCCGCCTGTTCTCGGGTATGTCGAGTCTTGCGACCTGAAAATTCTTTGGCAGTGTGGTCCAGATTCTTACATCAGCGGCAGTAGTAGCGAAGGAATAAGCCGCGACGAGCAAAGACGCGACCTGAGTCTTGCCGTTTCCTTTCTTTGAAAGAGCATATTGAGCGACTGCTTTTGATGTAGCGGAGATAATCGCCCTTGTCAAAATGCCTTTAAAGTCTTTCTCGAACTCCGTCTGGATTACCCTGTCCATATTCGCAACCTGCTGAGTTTTATAACTTTGTCCCTCTGCTTCAATCGTTAAATAAGGAAAAGCTTCATCCCTGAACACAAGCCGGGGTAACGCTATGCCGAAGTATTTAAAATCTCTTTCCCTGTCTCTTCGTTTGTCTATGAAAAGCGGCACATCTATTCGGAATTCTTCTTTGACAGGCCCCATGCCATTTTCGAAAATCACCCAGACCATATTTTTGAAGTCTTTTTTGCCGTCAAGTACCTGTTCAGTCAGAACAAAATCCTGTCCGATGTAATCGTTATCGCTAACCATTCCATAGGATTCTTTTAGGAGAGTTGTTGCCTTGGCATAGTCTCCGTCAAGATCGAAGAAAATCCCTGCGATATAGGTTGTAAAAGGATTAACAAAGTCGGGATAGGCCTTAAAATTGAACAAGTTTGGATACCTTTCCTGAATCAGCTCCTGTATTTCAGGATTATCGACATTGTCTTTGACTGTGGAATCTTCTTTTGCGTCTTCCTTGTCAATTTCCTTTTTAAGCTTTGCTATTTCAGCCGCAAAATTTTCCACCGCACGTTTTTGCCTTTCCAAGGCCCTATTGAACTCAACTCTGGCCAGTTCTTTATCGCCGAGCGCCATGAAGTTCAGAGCTTTATATGTATTTACCATAATCCCATCGTATTCTTCACCTACATAAGGGATAATATTCTCGTTGGTTGCGATAGCCGCGGCGGAATCGACTGTTTTGTTCTGGTAGTCGAAAAAGTTCAGCATCTTCTCGGACTGGTCAAAATACTCGTTGCTTTGACTGTAATTCTTATTGAGCCTCTCGATACTTCCAAGCTGCAATGACCAGAGAAGGTCTTCCTTCTTCGGATTCTTGCTCTTGCTTATCCCGGATTGTGCGAGCTTTATGGCTCTTGAAAAATTGGATGAGCCCAAAGCTTCAGACTGAAAAGAAGTATCGAATTTATTGAGCGCGTTCCTGGGCGCATTGCATCCAGAAATAAGAAACGCTGTCGCCAAACTTATACACAGGATATGGCTGTAACACCTTTTTCTCAAGATAGATACCATATCACCTATTTTCCACATATTGAGAATTAATTCAAATTTTTTTATGCGTGTTTCTGTGTAGTTATCGGCTTGAAGCAAGGTAAGGCTATAAAAAAAGGCCTCGAGTCTTGCATTCTCGAGGCCTTAATAACCTGATTTCATTATTAGTCTTAATGTTAAGCTATTTCTATCTTACCAATTGCTTGTTGTTCTTCTTGTTCTCGTTTTTGTCATGATTGGAGCCGTTGCTTTATTCGTCCCGGCATGGGGCAAACTGCTGCATATCTTGGCTACAACGGATCTTATCTTCTGCAATTCTCGAGGTGTGAGCGCCCTTTCACCCGGGCTGACGGGAATTTCCTGGTCCGGAGTCGCTCCGAGAGGAACCTGAGACATTAGCAGTGGGTCCATAAGATAATCCTCCTGACTTATTCCGTATCCGTTCGAACCTGAGGCATTTTCAAAACCGCTCCTTCCCGAAGCCTGGTCCATCCACAGGACGCTGCCTCCTTCTGCTTTTGACTCAATCAGTTTCGCACTCATAGATATTTCTTCGTTAAGATACGGGATATTGACTACTAAAATAGCGGGGACATTGAGTGCCTGTCCCATCTGAATGTAAGCGTCTTCAGCCGGCTCGGGGATTTCTCCCATGTCAACCAGTTCCTGAATTTTGGCTCTTGCCTGCGCGAGCGGTATGGGCGCATACCCTTTATTCAGAAGTTCCATAACGAACAGATCTGATATCTGGTTCTTTGCGTTATCGTTTTGTATCTTTCCATTAACTGCTATGACGGCTATTTT
This sequence comes from Sedimentisphaerales bacterium, assembly GCA_037380865.1. Classification (GTDB taxonomy): domain Bacteria; phylum Planctomycetota; class Phycisphaerae; order Sedimentisphaerales; family Anaerobacaceae; genus JAFGPS01. The sequence continues at coordinate 419 of JARRRJ010000488.1, read as the reverse complement.
ATCAATATTGCTAAAATCATAGTTGGCCTGATAGGAACCGCTCCCTGATAAACAGCCGCTAACGCATAAAACCGATATTGTTAAGATAAAGATTAACTTTTTCATCACCTATACCTCCCAATAAGTTGGTGAGTTAAAATTCAACGTTCAGTATATAAAATTTAAAGAGATTTGTCAATCCTTTTTTGCCCCATATTATACAAGTCCTCTATTTTAACACTGCCTCATTGTGATTATAGGTCTTTTGGTAATATAGTCAAGTAAAAAAAGCGGATCTTTTTGAAGATTCTGCGTCAGGATGCATAAGGCCGGGCTTTTGAGTTGGTGTCGCAGATCCTAATATCGGTGCGTGCTCAATCGTCGATATTTGCAGAATCTTGGTATTCGGCTTTAAGACAGCCATGAGCGAAGCCACACTG
>JARRRJ010000487.1:2671-4342 GCA_037380865.1 Sedimentisphaerales bacterium | reverse complement strand
GAGCCTACCGCACGTGCCAACGTTGAATCGGGACCGTGAGCGGCTATTATGTTGTGCTGGAGCAGAAGGTACGCCAGCGATGCCATGAGTAAGACTACGCCGTACAGAGCGGTAGGAAGCGTCGCGAAATGGTTCTCTCCCATCCATCCCGTTACGAAAGGTATCAGCGAGAGCCAGAAGAGCAGGTGCATATTCGCCCATAGAATCGAGCCGCTGATGTGCTGTGTTACATAGAGCATATGGTGGTGGTTATTCCAATAGATTGCAAGATAGATGAAGCTCAGCACGTAGCACACGAACACAGACCACATGGGACGTAATGCACTGAAATCTGCGCCATGCGGGACTCTCAGCTCCAGTACCATAATGGTGATGACGATAGCAAGCACCGCATCGCTGAACGCTTCAAGACGGCCCTTGCCCATCAATGCTCGCTTTGGCTGCTTCGTTTTCATATGGCAGAGACTCTACTGATGCAAATTTTCTCGCAGGCGGCATAATCTTCCTTATATTTCATAAAAGCTCCCCTGAAAAACAGCTTTTACATTTTCTTTCCGGCAATAATAAATGTATTCAAAATCACGATAAGTGTCAATCGCTCAGGGGATTAATAGCACAATAATTCTTTAATTCCCTTGACAATTGCCCTTCTTGCATATGAAATATGGCACTGTCGTATTGCGAAACCAACGATGATATAGTCAAAAATCCGCCGGGTCGAGTATATTATTGTTTTGAAAATGAGAAGTTTCATAATTCGAATTAGAGTTTAACTTAGAAGAAAGGATTAGGTGGCATAATGGAAAAGATTGGATTTATCGGCCTGGGAATAATGGGAAAACCAATGGCAAAGAATCTGCTCAAGGCAGGTTACTCCCTGACTGTTTACGATATAGTTCCTGAAGCAGTAGCTGACGTAGTCAAAGAAGGCGCGCAGAAAGGTTCATCGAGCAAAGACGTTGCTTCAAAAAGTGACATAGTAATTACAATGCTGCCCAATTCTCCAGAGGTAAAAGAGGCAGTTCTCGGTCAGGATGGCGTCCTTGATGGTGCAAAAGCCGGAACAATATTGATTGATATGAGTTCAATCGCTCCGTTGGCAAGCCAGGAAGTTTCCGCAAAAGCGAAGGAAAAAGGAGTCATAATGCTCGATGCTCCAGTGAGCGGCGGAGAGCCGAAAGCTGTAGACGGAACTTTAGCGATAATGGTTGGCGGTCCCGCAGATACGTTCGAAAAAGTAAAGGACATCCTCGCAGTCATGGGAGGCTCAGTGACCCTGGTAGGTGACATTGGAAGTGGAAACACAACCAAGCTCGCAAACCAGATAATTGTAGCTTTAAACATCGCCGCAATGTCGGAAGCGATGGTCCTGGCAACAAAAGCGGGAGTTGATCCCGAAAAAGTATTCAACGCAATCAAAGGCGGCCGGGCGGGAAGCACAGTATTAAACGCGAAAATGCCTCTGGCCCTTGCAGGTAACTTCAAGCCAGGATTCAGAATTGTTCTCCACATCAAAGACCTGCAAAATGCATTGGATACCGCGCATAGTCTCGGTGTTCCAGTGCCGCTTTCAAGCGTAGCAATGGAAATCATGCAAGCTTTGAAAGTTGACAGCCACGGCGGCGACGACCACGGAGGCATAATCCAGTTCTACGAAAAACTCGCCAAAAC
>JARRRJ010000487.1:0-2616 GCA_037380865.1 Sedimentisphaerales bacterium | reverse complement strand
GGATTCAGTTTTTCTTCAAGTGCGCCTTCGATGGCTATCGCTTCGGCCTTACGGCTCACTGGAGTCGTGACACTGATTTTCCACTACTCGCTTGCTTCTACCCTTACCTTCAATTCTTCATAATAATCAGCATTCGTTCCAGGCTAAAGGTTTCCGTTAAAAAAGAGTGCGGCGCCAGAGGCGGGTTCGAGGTCGATCTGAATATGGTTATCTTTGCTGACAAGATTCTCTTCGTTCGATGGCTGCCATTCTTTACCGGGTTTGATTTCAGTTCCCGCAAGCGTTACGCCTGAAGTGGCAGTCAATCCTGAAGCCTGCAAGCGCCATACTTTTGCACCATGGGCAGAAGGAATGGAAATTTGCAGCTTTTGATTTGCATCCTTATTAATAAGGACCATGCGAGTGTTCCCATTCGGCATTTCCGCGACCCATGCTGAAGCGCTTGTCGGAGAGTTATCGAAGCTTACCGGACGCATTCTACCTCCTGCCAAGACTCCGGCTAACTTCATCCCATAGAAGATGGGACGGGCGCTGAAGCCATTTTCGCGACTGCCTGCGATTGGAGTATAAAAGCTTCCTTCGGCAGCAATAGCCGCAGCATCTGGGGTAAGGTTTTCTCCCGGAAGATGACCGCCAAGTGCGCTGCGAATAACACTTGCGCCGCCGCCGTGGAGGTTCACGCCGGCACAGCCGAAACTCGCCAATTTGAGAAGGTAGTCCGCCCCCCAGAGCGCCGAGCAGAAGGCATTGCTAACACCCGGCTTGCCTCCTCGATAGCAGGAGTTGCCTTCAGTCATTCGGTAATCCAGATTATACTCTTTGGCTACGCTGATCACGCGCGGTACATCCCTATCCACGCGTCGATCCGGAGCGAGCAAGCGCTGGACGGTAGAGCGAGGATCGTCCGGCGGCCCCATAACATAGTAATGACCTGTGCAGGCGACAATCCTGCCTGGTAATTCCTGCGACGCTTCCCGCGCGAAACGCATGACCCACTGTCCACTCGAACCGACGTCCGGCCCACCAAATTTCGCATCCGGCACGCGAGCGATTACTGCCCGGGCGAAGGTTAGCCATTGGGCGAGGTATTTATCAAAGTTCCAGTCCTGTGTGCGCAACCTGTTATTGGAATCGCGGTAATACTCCGGCTCGTTTCCTATCTGAAAATAAAGCAGCTTCTTGCCCAGCTTTTTGGCGACGTAGGCCGCCTCCTCGGCATCCCGCTCGGGTGTGCCTGTCCCGAGATTTAAGTTATAGATTACCTCCCAGCCCGTTGCTTCCAAAAAGCCTGCCAGGTTATCAACCGCAATCGGTTCGATCGCATTAAACTCATGCGGCATCCAGTTATCGTCTCGGCGCGCTGACTCGGGCAGCTCAGGAGGCTGGTCGTTAGTTGAAGTCTTCCACCAGCAAAACTCACTGGAGTTACCGCCAAGACGCAGGATGCCCTCGGGAGTTAGTGTTTTATAAAGTGAGACAAGCTCCTTGTTTTCCGGGTCAAAAAAAGAGGGATCAGCCAATTGCGCTGTTTCACAACTAAAACCGAGATAATTGACTGGCACAGCTTTTGTCTCTGCTGTTCCGAGGGTCAGGGATATTTTCGATGCACTATCCTGCGTCCCGGCTGCCGCTAATGAAAATGCATTGCTTAAATAATATGCTGGAACGGAGCCGGCTATAAGTTTGACTGCGTCACGTCTTGAGATTTTCATGGAATTCGCTATCCTTTCTTTGTTCAGGGATTGACATACATAGCAAAAGCACCCGTAAATTACTATCTGTATTATATTGGCATTAGATTGGCGGGTCAACTCCACTTTCGTGCTATCCTGGGAATTGTAAAGTGAGGCATTCTCAAAAAACAGCCTGGATATTTCATCAGGGCTGGTTCTGTCTCAATTTTATCTGGAGCCGGAGTCAGATTTTATCGTGAATAAGGCCTGAAATTTTTCCACTTCTGCACAGACATCCGGTTTTGTCACTACTGCGGAAATTGCGCAAACCGCATCCGCTCCGGCTTGTATGACAGAAAGAGCATTCGAGAGATTTATCCCCCCTATCGCGACAATAGGAAGTGAGACCTGCTCGCGTATTTTCTTTAGGCCCTCGATTCCCAAAGAGTCTCCGGCATCGGATTTTGTTGTAGTCGGAAAAACCGGGGATACCCCGATGTAATTTGCACTCTTTTCCTGTGCGGCTATCGCATCCTTTACCGAGTGCACAGTCAGGCCGATAATTTTGTCTTTTCCAAGAAGTTCCCTGGCAATTTCATATGGCAAATCACTTTGGCCCAAATGTACTCCGTCGGCACCCACGGCAAGTGCGATATCGACGCGATCATTAATTAAAAATGTTGCATTTCTGCAAATCCGCCTGGCCGCCAATGCTTCATTATAGAAATCCCGTGTCGAAGCATTCTTATTCCTGTATTGAACTACGCTTGTTTTTGCACGGAGGGCCTGCTCGACATCAGACAGATTGCCTGATAAGCTCAGACCTGAGTCAGTTATGAAGTAATATCCCCTTATCATGATTCCACCTTCTGCATATTGCAAATCTCAGTTTTATCCAAGTGGAATAAAGCATCGAATAACTGCTCTTTAAATGTCCCCGGCC
>JARRRJ010000486.1:0-2624 GCA_037380865.1 Sedimentisphaerales bacterium | reverse complement strand
TCTCCACACCTGTCCGGGGATTCCAAATGTCACTTTGTCACGGATGTCCCCTTTAGCGCGCTGGGCGCTTGCTCCGGCGTCATATTGCGTTGCGACTCTTTTGACATTGCAGGAATCTCAGCCTGTAACGTGAGGCCGGACACTGTAAACAGGGCAACAGCGACGGTGGCGGCGGGCACCAATTTGAGTGGTTGGCGTCCGTTCATCATTTTGTCTTCCTCTCTTTCCCGCAAAATCGTTGCGGCGGTTTAACGCGGAAGTGAGCTGCGGCCCATATAAGTTACGAGCTCTCACGGCATTTTACGAAGGACCGCGATCTACATGCCATCAGCTCCACTGATTTGTTAGCTTTTAAATGTTCTATATTTGCTTAGAAATTCCTTAGGGCTGACAATTTTGATATTCATGTATTCCTGGATTGCTTTGAGAGCCCTGTCGCCTGTGATAATAAATCCGGCCTTTAAAGCTACCGCACATTCAATGAACATGTTATCGTCAGGATCTTTCTCAACAACATGCAATTCTGGAGTTTGTGCCGTGAAAACGACATGAAAACCATGTGCAAAAAGATTTAGTAATTCTTCTATCTCTTTTCCACTCTGTAGCCCTAGTCGGCGTAGAACCTCTATATATTCATCAACGATGGGTTTTGAAAAGCAAAGGGTGATTTGACCCGATTCCCAAAGATCAATTATTTTGCGGGGATTGCCCCCAAAAAAGGATGAAATGAAAACGTTTGTGTCAACAACAACCCTGCTCACTTTTGGGTTCTCGCTTCCTGAATAGCACGCTGAATATCTTTGGGACCAACCTTGCGGGATACAAGCTTATCACCTATTCGCTGCCACAGATCATCAATATATAAAGCGATATCTCGATTCTTAACGTAATCTTCCAACAGTTCTCGAACAACTTCGCTAACGCTCTTACCCTCAGCCCTTGCAAGGCTATTTACCTTATTTTTGAGCTCAGGATTTATTCGAACTATCATTTGAGTGGTCATTTTAATTCTCCATCTATTCTGCTATAATGTATATACGATATATCAATTCCTTTTTATTGTCAAGGTGGATTTTAATAAACTAGGGTGAAGCTGCGAGCCGCAAACGTTTCACAGATGTACAGCCTTCTGCGGAAACCGCGAGATATTTCACGGCACTGCCCGGTGTTTCTTATTTTCTATAACCTTTTGGCGATAACTGCAAATTCTGTGGTTTCAGGATTGTACGGCGAACCAGCAATATCGGAATAAAAATTTTCAACGGCAAGGCCGCACGCCGCAAGTTCTTTCTCCAGTGATTCGGGGGTGAAATACTGCAACCAGTTATAGACGGTTCGTGTGCGTGTCGCCTCCACAAGCGTATACTTATCGAGAACCACCTTTTCTTGAGCATACTTGAAGGTGTTTAAAAATCCGTAGTACCTATTTGGTGACCAGAAACCATCGAGGAGATTGGCTTCATACCTTGCTGTTTCTTCTCGTTGTTCAAAAGCCGTCAGTGAATATACATCCAGTAAAACTGAGCCACCCGAGGATAAGAGAGCGTGGAATTTGCTCAGCATGTGCCTTCTTTGGCCAGGACTGAGAGCACAGAAATCACACATAATCATCAGAATGAGCTGGAATCGATCGTCGGGCTCAAACTCAAGGTAATTCTGATTTACATAGTTGATTGATAATCCTTTTTTGGTTGCGAATTCTCGTGCATATTGAATCGAGCGCTTCGAGAAGTCTATCCCTGTCACAGCCGCCTGCATTTGTGCCAGCCTCGCTGCATATAATCCCGGGCCACAGCCGAAATCGGCAATTTTCGTCCCTGATCCGACGTTGAAGCGGGAAACGATCCACTCAACCGAGCGGTCGATAAATGCAGCATTTCGTGACGAAACATCAAGATCCTCGTTTAGATGGAAGGAAAGCATCTGTTTTGATGTATGTTCATCCGTCCACAAATCACTCGCCGTGTAAAACTCGAATGGTTTAGGACGGGTGTTTATCTTTTCAAGCTCCTCAAACATGTGTTATCCAATTTTTTCTTTTGCAAAGAATATGAAGGTTAACCAGCGGACATGCATCTCTCAAGCCTGCACAGTCTTTCTTAAGATCTGCAAGTTATTCCCGTTTGGAATTTGCGCCGGTTATGCGATGATCAAGTCATCTCACATAAACAATTCACAGATCACCCCAGTTCTCCCTTGCGCGCAACGGACCGGACGGTAAGTCAACTTGGTCAACATCGCCCTCTTTCTTCTTTCTTTCTTCCCACACCTTCTTCTTTCATTAAATAGAAAAATAGAACGGACGTACCCTCCAGCCTTATAATTTTTTCAGAATTACCTGATGCCGGTGCCACAGTCCGGGCAGGTGCGTGTGCACCAATACAGTCTTTTGCCACACTGAGGGCAACGCCCTTCCCGCTCATTCTTTATCAGCCAATCCTTGATACCGTTTTCCTTCAGGTAGTAGAGTTCATTAATCAAGTACTTATGGTGGGAAATACCGTTCTCGATGTGGATGTCCTTGAAGTCCTCAAGTCGCTGGCAGGGAAATTCAGGGCATTCAAAACACCATGTTACTCTATGCTCTTCGGCGCATTGACGAAAGCCATGGCGGCATTCTAAAC
>JARRRJ010000485.1:3275-5899 GCA_037380865.1 Sedimentisphaerales bacterium | reverse complement strand
GCACCCCGTGCCCACCCCCGAGCGCCCGACGCTCGCCGACAGCCTGCAGGGGGGCATCGGCGCGCGCAATCGCTTCACCTTCGAGATGGTTCGCGCGCTTGTCGACCGGGTTGAGCTGGTGGACAATCCATGTATTAGTTTTCCACCGCCAAGTCGGCGTTCAAATGAAGCATTTGACCAGCCTTTATAGATACTTCAGCGGTTTTAGTACCATAGCGAACTTTGAATGTAGCTGGAATAGTGTTGCTAATAGTAGCTGATTGCAACTTATTACTACTCCACTGCATGTCCACTTCATAACCACCGCGAGCACGAAGTCCGCTCACTGAACCTGTATTCCAACTCGTTGGAAGAGCCGGCAACAGGCTGATTTCACCAGCGTGGCTCTGTAACAAGGCTTCTGCAATGGCGGCAGTAAGACCGAAATTGGCATCGGACTGATTATTGCGAGGATTATGGAGGTTATCAGCAAGAGAAGTAACTATGGTCCGCAACCATTGCTCGACCTCATCACCACGTTCCAAACGGGCCCAGACACAGGTGTTCCATGCTCCAATCCAGCCACCACCGGGACGGCGTGCTTCCATTCCCTTGTTAATAGCAGCGGCTAAGTCAGGTGTTCCTCGTAAGGTAATGGAGTTACCAGGGTAGAATGGAAAATTAGGTGAAGTGTTATGTCCCTCATTACCGGGTGTCCAATCCTCAATCCATTCTTGAAGAGAACCGCGGCTATTAATCCGATACGGTGGAAGTCTCTTGAGAGCTATAGTGAGCTTCGTACTGAAATCCTGATCCATATTGAGAATTTTCTCGGCTTCAATACAGTGCGAGAACAAATCACGAATGAGAGCAATGTCAATAGTGGGTCCTGGTGATACAGACACCAAGTTTCCGTTTTTATCTTGATATCTGTGTTCAGGTGACATGGAGACAGGAGTAACCAGCCAGTGATGGTTCGGATCTTCTACCATCGTATCAAGCAAAAATTGAGCGGCTCCCTTCATAATAGGATAATTTTCCCGAAGGAATTTCTCATCACCGCCGAAAGCATAATGTTCCCACAAGTGTTGGCATAGCCAAACGCCGCCCATCGGCCATATACCATATCGCGCAGAGTCAACCGGTGCTGTTCCTCGCCAGAGATCGGTATTGTGATGAAGTACCCAGCCATTGCTGCTATAGTATGTTTTGGCGGTTCTGGTTCCACCTTCTGAAAGATCCTTGATAAGACCGAACAGAGGTTGCGTACATTCTGTCAAGTTGCAGATTTCTGCGGGCCAGTAATTCATTTCCACGTTAATGTTGGCTGTATATTTACTACCCCATGGAGGCAATATGGCTTCATTCCAAATACTCTGAAGATTGGCCGGCTGGCCGCCTTCACGGCTGCTTGAAGCCAGAATATAACGACCGAATTGAAAAGCAAGCGCCTCCAGATTAATATCCGAACTTCCAGAACGAAGCGACCTGAGACGCTCGTCAGTCGGTTTCTCATTCATTGCTGAATCGCCAATCTGCAAATGTACTCGTCCCATCAAATTGCTGAAGTCGTCCACATGTCTTTTATATAATGTATTGAAGTCTTTATCAGTAACCGCATCCAAAACTTTCTTGCAACGCGCTGTCGGATCACCACTAATATCAAGATAATTTACAAAACTGGTCGCTATTGACATGACCAGTGTGACAGAATCGGCATTTTGAATTTTAAGAGTATCGCCAGATACTTCGGATTGTCCTCCTTCCAAACGCAATACCAGAGATGCTTCATATTTCAAGCCGTTACCTTTTGTACGTGCTATCAAACCATCCATACCTGTAGGCGGAGCTGAAAAAGGGCCTTTCCATGTTCCATCCATGACAAGGCTATTCTTTCCTGCTACACAGCTTTCCAGATATGGTCCTTTAAACTGAGCATCGAAATTCACTTTTCCTGGTTTGTCGGAACTGACACGCATAACCAGGACTTTATCCGGCCATGAGACGAATGTTTCGCGAGTGATAACCGTGTCACCAGAGCGATAACTAACTTTTGCGACACCTGTTTCCATGTTCAACTCCCGGCGGTAGTCGGTGGCATTTGTATCTTGGAAAGATAGTAGAAGATCACCTATAGGCTGGTAGGCTTCCTGCGAATTAGGTATTCCCCAGAAGTGGTCGTCGGCCAACCTTTCAGCCTCCCGGAACTTTTCCGCGAAAACCAGGTCGCGAAGTTGTCCAAAATACTTCCCGGCGTTGGGATCATCGTAATCGTGCGGGCGACCTGACCAGAAAGATGATTCATTCAGTGCAATACGTTCCTGGGGCACGCCGCCAAAGACCATAGCACCAATCATCCCGTTACCCAAAGGCAATGCCTGAAGCCACGCATTTGCAGGCTGACGATACCAAACCACCATATCCTGTGACGGCTGGGCATCACATAACGCAGCAATATATAATATGGAACAAGCAATAGGTATTATTATTCGCCTTCTCATGATCAATCTCCTTTTCAAAAATAAAGAACTTAACATTTGAAATTATTACTATATTTTTTGCAATAAGTAAAGTATATGCCAATTATTGCCTGTTGCATGGCTATTATTGACTTCTTGCAGGAATGATAAAAATAACAACAACTG
>JARRRJ010000485.1:0-3270 GCA_037380865.1 Sedimentisphaerales bacterium | reverse complement strand
CAAATTGAAAGTGTTTTTGGTAAATTTTGCTGACTTATTTCCCGTTCGAAGCCGCAACATGACTTGCTGGCGTACATCAAAGGTCAAGTTTCCAATCTGACTCGAAAAATATAGAGCCCATAGCATTAACGCCTGATATTGTACTTCCACGCTATGTTTTTTTATCCGAATAAAAGATGGGTAAAATGTTATCATAATACCTTTACAATTCTCAATTCGATGATTATGGCCGGTTTATATTTATTTTCAGGAGCTACTGAAAACAACATCTGTTGACAATAGGATTGAGATTTAGTAATATTGTGATGTGCTTATTGTGAGTCCTAAAACACATTCCTGCTCACACAGCATTCGGTACATATAGGAGAAAAAATAGGTCTTTAGCAATTTAATAAAATGAAAGGTATTTGCTATGAAAACAAAATTGGCAGCATTCTTATTAGCAATATTGTTCTCATTTACTATAAAGGCTATTGCAGACCCGGACCCGAATTTCTACATTTTTCTGTGTTTTGGTCAATCCAATATGGAGAGCGGCGGACGAATGGAGGAAATGGACCGGACAGTCGATAAACGCTTTCAGGTCATGGCGGATTTCGACAATGAAAGACGCGGTTGGAAGAAGGATAACTGGTATGATGCAGTTCCGCCATTGGCAGCAAAGGGAAATGGTATTTGCATGATCGATTATTTCGGACGAACAATGGTTGCCAACCTTCCTGAAAACATTCGAGTTGGTGTCATTAAAGTTTCAGTGCCCGGCTGCAAGATAGAACTTTTCGATAAAGACACTTTTCAGACATATATCGCTACTGAGCGTGACTGGATGAAAACTCTCGTCAATAATTACGGCGGAAATCCTTATCAATATATGATCGATATGGCTAAAGCGGCACAAAAAGATGGCGTGATTAAAGGAATCCTGCTCCATCAGGGTGAGTCAAATCCAGGTGATCAGGAATGGCCTAACAAGGTAAAAGGCATTTATGACAATATAATCAAAGACCTGAATCTTAAAGCTGAAGATGTGCCTTTTTTAGCAGGTGAAACTGTGAATGCCGACCAGGGAGGCGCTTGTGCGGGCTTCAATAAAATCATGGCGAAATTGCCGGATACACTTCCAAATTCTTATGTAATTTCATCGGCAGGTTGCACATGCAATTCAGATCACATGCATTTCAATCCGGCTGGTTCCAGGGAGTTCGGAAAGCGATATGCAGAGAAATTGCTTTCATTGCCGGCTTATGAAAAGATAAAGATTAAAAAAACTGATACTGAACCTGCTGTTTCACAACCTTAAGTATCTAAAAATTTTGGGATATCTGTTGATTTTCAGTTCCATTTTATGAGGTATTGTAATGACAATAAAACATACAGCTTTGCCTTTTACGTTGATGTTTTTTGGGGCTCTTTGCGGTTCATGTACTAATACACAAACGACCGCTACTAATATGGAAAAGACGATTATTCCGGATTCATCATGGACATGCGGGATGCCGGATGGCATTCCCAAGCCCGAAAACGGTGTCCTGGTTTTCGAAGCTCAGATGAATCTGGATAAGGTTTACGAAGTGGGAAAAACTCAGTATGGCCTGCGAAAGGTCTTTGTCGTCAAGGACGGCACGATAACCAGTGACAAAATACAGGCTTCTGTGATTCCAGGGGGACTTGATTTTCAATTGACTCTTTCCAATGGTATTATTGAAATAGAACAGGTACTTGTCTTGCTCAACAAAGGCAAGTATGCGGCCAGACGCACTGTGAATCTGAGAGAAGGGACTCTCAAGATGATTATCTATGACGTTTCTGAAGTGGTAGTCGATGCATCCAATAGTGTTAAAATCTCCAAACCAGCAGATGTCCCTTATCAGTCTTGGGATTATAGAAAAGCCTCTCCATCTGAAAAGCAAGGCGAACAGTTCATCACAGAGACAGTGACTCTCGGCGGAAGCACTACAGTTGGCATCAGTAAGAGAGGCATGCGAAACATCATCCCAATCACTGGTGGTACTCTAAGCGGGAAGATCAGTGGGAAAGTTCTCTTCGGTGGGGCCGATTATCAGAACTTTACCAGTGGACCTGCGATCGATGCCCGGTATCTCTGGCAGGCAGACGACGGTGAAATCATTATCGTTCGCAATACAGGTCCGATGGGCTCTCTGGTTCCCACATTTGAAGCGAACGTCGATGGCAAATACTCATGGCTTAATAGCGGGACATACTTAAGCTCCAATCCAGGAATGGGCGCCGGAGGTGTGAGACTTACAATGTACAAGAGCAACTAGGTCATAAACGATATTCGTCAAGCAATAACTAAAGAAAGTACTTTTGATGTATTATAAGATAACTGAACCTTAACAAACTGCTGCAACCGGAATGCTGTTTACTCTCCATTTTTCAAAAATTATAATGGTAGAATCACAATTATAAATGTTGAACCAATCTTAATCCAAAAGTAAATAAGAGGAGCTTTTTGAAACAGGAAAAATATTTTCTGAAATTGTTTGTCAACGTAAAAAAAGGTTGGCTTCCGAATCTTCTTAATTAATATAGTCAATTTCTATCATGTATCACTATTGGCATCATTACTATAAAAAGTCAATAATATCCATACAATGGACAACAATTGACATATACCACATATGTTGCAACGATTAAAATAAAAATGTTCTAATATTAAAGTTTATAATATGTTTCCAAAGGAGATTGATCATGAGAAAGAAATCGATCCTGATACTTTTTGCTTGTGTTATGTTAGGTACTATTGTAGGACTTCCACCATTTGCGTTGGTTCAGAACGGACCGCAAAGCGGCGTTTTGCCAGCCGGGCCAGGTGGACGTGACGTGAGTACACCTCCTCCTCCTCCTCGTCCTGATCCTCTGCCAACATTTTATGATGCCAATTTGCCGGTACAGAAACGAGTAGATGACCTTATCTCCCGTCTGAGTCTTGAGGAGAAGGTTTCACTGATGCAGATGGCTTCACCTTCTATTCCGCGTCTGGGTATTGCGCCATATCACTGGTGGACAGAAGCTTTACATGGTATGACTCATGGTTAATCGACGGTCTTTCCTCAGGCCATTGATTTGGCCGCAACATGGGACACTGATCTCCACTTAAAAGTCGCAACCGCTATCAGTATCGAAGGTCGTGCGAAAAACCATGATTTTCGCAACAACAATGTTTTTAACGCGATGACTGGTCTGGATTTCTGGTCACCCAACGTCAATATTTTCCGTGATCCCCGCTGGGGTCTGGGTCAGGAAACA
>JARRRJ010000484.1:0-7135 GCA_037380865.1 Sedimentisphaerales bacterium | reverse complement strand
AATGTGGGGAAGGGTTTATCAATGTGGGGAAGGGTTTATCAATCTTAAGTTGGAACTGAAAATCTTCTTCTTTATCTTCAGTACAGTATTGAATCTAACTCATTTTAATCTTTTATAGGCTCAACAAAGCAGAGGTCACACCTGAAGTGAAAACGACAAGAAATTTGCCGAGCACTATCTGACGCCGCTCAATCGGAGCTAACAAAAGCGTCTCCAATGTCCCTCGCTCCTTTTCACCTGCTCCAAGATCAATGGCCGGGTACATAGCTCCCATCATGCAGAATAAAATAAACATGTACGGGAGAATTCCGCCCACACGCTCGCCGAGAATCTGCCGCTGGTCGGCTATCCCCTTATCCTGGATGGTAATAGGAAAAATGAAATGCTCCTGTTCTTCAGGTGATTCGATGCCAAGAGCCGCCAGTTGGGTTGAGCGGATGCTGTCACTTACTTGCCGAATAATGTCGCCCGCTCGATATCGTGCTCTGCTGTTGACAGAGGAATCATCGTAATAAATCTGCACAGTCACTTGTCCGCCTTTTTCGATCAGCTCCTGAGCCTTTTCGGGGATAACCAGGGCGAACTTAATAGTATCCTGTTTGATAGCTGATGCAACATCATCCAGGGACACAATATCGACTTTCTTGAACTGATTATTATTTGTGAACGCATCTGCCAGTCGGGGAAGGTTCTCCGCACCGAATATTGCAAATGTAAGAACCTCGGTCCGGGCTTTTCTCTCGCTCCCGGCTATAAAACTGATCATCAGACTCATTAACACAGGCACAAAAACTGCGGGCATTACCAGCATGAAAATCAGAGTCCTTCTGTCACGCAGGACTTCCTTTATTTCTTTCAGATATATTATAAGAACCTTAGACCTCATCGTGCGAATCCTCCGCGCTAATCAAAGCGAGAAATGCCTTATCCAGAAGTTTCTGCCCGCTTCTTGCTCTCATCTGTTCGATGCTCCCCTCGAAACAGAGCCTTCCTTTATTCAGAATCACAACGCTGTCACAAAGTCTCTCTACCTCATGCATGTGATGAGTGCAGAAGATAACAGTCTTGCCCTGAGCTTTACAGAATTCTATGAATCTCAAAATTGCTTCTGCGGCCGCTACATCAAGTCCCGTTGTCGGCTCATCGAACATTATAATATCAGGCTCGTGAATCAATGTACGAGCAATCGAGACCTTCTGCTTCATACCCGAAGAAAGCGAGGCATTGCGCTTGTCAACGAACTCGGTCATTTCCAGAGCATTAAACAGTTCTTCCATACGTTTTCGGAGTATTGCGTGAGCCAGCCCGTGAAGTTTGCCGTAGTATTCAATCATCTCGCGTGCTGTAAGGCGACCGTACAGACCAGTATTGTCGGAAAGAAAACCGATTCTCCTGCGAACCTCAAGAGGATTTTCAACAAGGTCGACGCCCATAAAAGAAGCAGTTCCGTGACTTGGCTTCAACGTAGTCGACAGCACTCTCAAAAGTGTAGTTTTGCCTGCGCCGTTCGGTCCGAGAAGTCCCAGAATCAAACCGGGCTTTGCGGAAAAACTGACGTTATCGACAGCAAAAAACTTCGTCCCTCTCCGCATAGCCTGCAAAACGCCGCTAAGGCCGCGCCTTTTCTTGCCGCGCTCTCGAAAAGTTTTACTTATTTCCTTCACTTCCAGCATAAACGAACCTGCTTGTGAATCAAAATTCGATACCTCTTCTTGCGGCGATTCCCTTCTCGAACGGATGCTTGATGTTTTTCATTTCAGTCACCAGGTCAGCTATTTCAATTAATTCTTTCGCAGCGTCCCTGCCTGTCATAACGATTTCCACGCCGGAGGCTCTTCTATCGATAATACGCCTGACGTCCTCGAATCTTGCAAGCTTTTTCGATAAACAGAAAATAATTTCGTCCAGAATCAAAACATCATAAAATCTTTTTTCCGCAGTCTGCGCGAGTTTCTCAAGAACATCCTTTATCGCGGCCTGCGCCGACGCAACAGCATGCTCGTCACTGAAAGATTTCGCCATATCCCAGGGAATATCAAGACATTCCACTCTTATCCTCACAGCGCCAAGCTGCACAGCAAAACGCTCGCCAATATCGAGGGAGGGAGGCTTCAGAAACTGATATATAAGCACTTTGTTGCCCTGCCCTGCAGCTCTCAGCGCAAGCCCGAACGCAGCCGTCGTCTTGCCCTTCCCGTCACCCGTATAGATTTGTACAAGTCCTTTTTCAAGCATTATTGAGAATCTTTTTTCGCAAGTATGACAGCATGAAAATATTTACTTTTCGTCAGATTTTTCTTCTGATGCTTTTTCGGGCAGTTCGCCTTTGATCTTCGGACTGGCCGCTGCTGCAATCTTTATATCAGTTGTATATTCGGGGTATGACAGCGAGAAAATCTTCTTGAATGCGAGCTTGGTTTTATCCTGAAGTAAATCCAGAAGATAAAAATCCTCGACATTTTTGAGCGCATTGTTTCTGGCTTCGTCATCGAGCGAAAGCACTTCTTCCGAGCTGAAATCCTGGATTATGTCGACTTTCCACGGCACGTTTTCCGCCTTTTCGAGAGGAAGCTTGTAAAACTTCCTGTTATAAATCTCGCAGGCAGCGTAATCGTAATCATTTTTTCTTCGTCTCCAACTGAATACTCCAGCTTATCGAGATCGAAGCCCACCTTCAGCTTGGCGGTGTAACGAAGCAGTCCCCTTTTCCAACGAACTGTAATCAGGCTCATTTTCTTTTCCTTAATCTCTGCTACGCCTTCAGTTATGTATTCGAGCACAGCCAGTTCAGCAATCGCCTGGATGGACTTTATCAGAAAAGTCGTTGTCTTCGATTCGGTTACTTTTTTCGGAGCGAGCTTCCTGCCGATGTAATAGGCCAGAATCGCCACAACCATGAAGCCGCTGATAATAAACGCATAATCCCATATAGTCATTCTATTCATCCCTTGAAACAAGGTTCCCCTGCTCGGTATATGATACAGAGTCTTTCAGCATCCCAACACAATACTATTGAGCAGCCCATGCGTCAAAAGAAAAAACTGGCGAGTTAAATTGATGCATGCCGCACTTTTTGACGCGGGTTTTCTCAATTTATTCGAATTTGCTTGCATTATTTCATCTCTTTTAGTAAATTATCGCTGCTTTGGCGGCGTAGCTCAGTTGGTTAGAGCATGGGATTCATAAGCCCAGGGTCCTCGGTTCAAATCCGAGCGCCGCTATTTCAAATATTTGCCTTGGGCAGATATGCGAAAGTGCGGACCGATTGAGTCTCGCACAATTGAATCCCGTCAATCCCGCCCTGAGCGGCTTGTTTAGGATTTAGAAATTAGAATTTAGGACTTCTCATATCGAAGGAACACTTCGTATGAGTTATGCCCCCATCGTCTAGTGGCCTAGGATATCAGGTTCTCATCCTGGAGACAGGGGTTCGACTCCCCTTGGGGGTAATTTGGGTAATTATTGCAAACTGCCGCAAGTTACTGATAAGTCTCGCAATTATCAGTACTTACATCATTTTCGCTGGTTATTTCTTGCGATGGTTTGCATCCCCCTTCCACTACCTTCTGCACGGGATTGTGCACTGTATTTTGCACAATATTCTGGGCATCAGATAAGAGTGACATTTTAGCCGCTTCCTTTATGTCAGCTTCAGTCACCTGAGCGTAATGCTGCATCGCAACCTCCGGAATATTTCCTATCCAGGAGCAGACTGCTTTGACGTTGCCGCCGGTCATTGACCAATTCAGGCAGCGAGTCCCGGCTCTGGTCATGGCTCGACAGGGCCGATTCGCCGGAAAAAGATGAGTATTACTCTTTTTCAAGGGATTCATTATCACTTTTCCTCATTTTAGTCGTTCTTGAAACCTTCGCTTGCTCAAACATGACTGGATTCGACCGCAGGACTTGATAAACAGAGCGTTCAGTCGTTCCACACACATAAGCTATCACGTTGACAGAAAAACCTAGCTTGTAGCAGTCGAAAACAAACTTGCTCTTTTTTAGATTTTGCAGCATCAGCACTTCTCTGGACACAAGTTCTGCCGGACGCAATTTAACAAGTGTAATCCATGCTTTCTTCAGGAGAGTAACCTGCTCAATGTTAGTTCTGCTTTTCGCAGCATCCTCAAAACCATTCAAATCAAACTGGCCTTTCAAACCGGACAATTCGTTAAAACGGGATTCTAAAGAATCCTGTCTGGCCTTCTTAGTTTCTTCGTAACGTTTCGATTTTTCACGCATAATGGCATAGACTGCATTCACAGACATACCGCATTCAGAAGCGATCACCGAAACAGGAGCACCCATCGCATAACGAGCATAAAAGGTCACACCGGTGCGATGGAAGGTTCGCAAATGCTATTCGATGGCCGTGTATTCTCGTGGTCGGAAGATGGGACGTTGCGTTTGTGGGATATCCAAAGAGGTTCGTGCCTAGCTGTTCTTAAAGGACATAGTAGCGAAGTACAAACGGTACAGACGTTGTCCGATTGCCGCTTTACAGGTACACGAGAGCTTCGCTTGATTAAGGACTAATAGTAGTTCAGTGCTCCTCCTGCCTTTGGGTTGGTTAATTTATTGAAGGATGGAAGAATAGGAACTGTTAGTGGTACCAAACAAACGAAGTGCTCACACTCTGGAGGGGGATTAACCGCTATTCCAAAATTCAACTCAACTATCTCCTTTTGTGCAACTTCGTCTGCATCTCCCTTCGTATTCGTTCTTCATTCAATTTTGATGTACAGCTAAGCTCATCTTCATATGGGATAATGCATTCATGGAAAGACCCTGTAAAGATGCCACCAGTTAGTGCATTGCCTAACTCTTCTGCAAAGTCGGGATTTATCGACGTGAAGGGGATCAATATTCCATTTTGTTCCCACCATTTGATATTGGATTGCCTGGCAAGTTTCACAACCAGTACTATGCTGTGAACATGTGCGAGAGGTACAAACAGTGTCTTAGATGGATTTTCAAATTGCATAATATCTCCCATGCTTGGTCTATCAGGTATTCTTGGCCTCGGTTAGGTTGTGAAAGTCTGCGATAAATGGTCTCTTCCATATCTGTAACTTTAGTTGTCTTACTGTATGTCGTCAGCAAAAGTGAGACAATTAAACCTCTAAATTAGAGGACAAATTCGGCTCCATTTTCATGATTTTAGCATTATACTTTTTTCTTTCAAGTATTGTTTTATTTTTTAATTCAGAACGTTTTTCGAGTATCTTCTCACGTCTACCATAATAAACATCATCCGGTGTAACATTGCCAATAGCCTCATAATACCAGTTGGTGTTGTAGTAGTTAACAAACTTTGATATCTCCTTTTCAAGTTCGAATGGCATTTCCTTAAGCAAATTAACAAAAAAGGTCTCCCAAGACGATAAGAATATTGTAAACAAATATTATCGTTATTAAGGAGACCAAATTATGATTACTAAAGATATCGACTTTGCTTCGGAAAATCATATAAATATTTCTGAAAAATTGAATCTGTCACTTTCAATTCTATTCGCAAGGTTCTGCCAGGCAAGGCCATTAAAGATACTTGTAATGCTTCGGGGTACCTATATCGGCAAAGGATTATCACACCGAGAGTAACAGTAATGCACATGATTCTTGCGGCTATCTGGCCTGAAGAACCCTTCGCGGCCAGTTGGCAGATTTTATGGACTTCATTTTCCGGTGCATATGCTGATTTTGCCGGTATATCTCCATCACTTGGTTCTGCAGCCAAGGCACGATATAGGCTGCCACTAGAGATGTGGAAGAAGCTTTTTGGATGGCTTTCAATTCAGGCACAAAATCTTTCTCAATCTTTTGACAAGTGGAAGGGACATCGGGTAATTCTGCTTGATGGTTCATGTATATCCATGCCGGACAACTATGAATTGTTCGAGGAATTCGGCGGACCAACAGGTTCTTATGGCAAGTGCAGATACCCGCAGGCTTGACTGGTTACCCTATACCTTGCCAATACTATGACTGTACTGGATTATGCGCTTGGCCGATATGGAAACTGCCTCGGATTTATAAAGCAATGCTTGTGGACAATGGAGGAAAACCTATGCAGTTTAAGGAAACGCCATTCGTTTTCACCCTGTTTTTCCCTTCGTATTTCCTTGAAATTAGCACAAAATCGCCGTTCTTTAATACAATACCAATAAGGAAATTATCAATATTCTTCTTGACATGCATACTTTCAGGTGGTAAAATAGGTTGTTTGTACAACATAGTCAATTATGAATGAGTCCGCTCTTTTGCAGTTTATTAAAGATTTTTTCCTATTCTCAGATATCAAAATGCTGTTTGAAAAGGTGAAATTCGAGGGTGATTAAAATGAAAAGAATATTCTTTGTTGTTATCGTATTTGTTTCACTAACGGGTTATGTGAAGGCGAATACTACTATATTCAATGACGATTTTAATACAGAGAATGGCGGCATCGCAAACAGTAGTACTCTCAACTATAATAGTTTTGCAAACTGGGCTGTTTCAGGCGGAACCGTCGATTTAATAGGTAACGGCTATTACGACTTTCTGCCCGGCAACGGGCTTTACGTTGATATGGACGGGTCTTCAAGCAACGCGGGAATTATGACGACAAACCTTGATCTTAGCGCCGGTATGTACATCCTGAGTTTTGACCTTGCCGGTAACCACAGAAACTCAAGTCCTGAACAAGTGGATGTGAAAGTTGGAGCTTTGTTCTCCGATAGTTACAGCTTGTCTCAAAATGTTCCGTTTACCACGTTTACAGAATTTTTTAATGTAGTAACACCTGGAATTTATTCTCTTAGTTTTGAGGGAATTGGCGGCGACAATATGGGTATGCTTCTGGATAATGTCAGCGTGAGTACAATTCCAGCCCCCGGTGCAATTCTGCTTGGCAGCCTTGGTGCTGGTCTTGTCGGCTGGCTCCGCAGACGGAGAACTATTTAATCCATCCTACGATAAAATATGCTCTTATGAGGGCTGTGAGCAACTGTTCGCAGCCCTTTTATTTCCTGTTTTATAAAACATTGACGTTTCCGGCATGAGAAGTTCCTCTATCTGACATAAAGAAATTAGTTCTCAAGCCCCTGTGTTATATTTCGCTTTTTCCCCTCCCTCTGCATTCGCCGGGGCCTTTTTC
>JARRRJ010000483.1:0-4580 GCA_037380865.1 Sedimentisphaerales bacterium | reverse complement strand
CACTCTCGTGAATCACCTTCAACTTTTCATCAAACGGAACACTGTTACTTAATTTCGGGCTGATACTCATCAAATCGCACGGTATATCAGCAATATAAGCAATACCTGATGTCTCGATTGTTATGTGCCTGCCTTTATTTTTCAATTCGCGAACGAGGTCAGGCAATTGTGCATTTATCATCGGCTCGCCGCCTGTTATCACAATATGCCCGCATGACCACTTGTCAACTTCTTCGATTATTTCTTCAATTGTCATGTCATCGCATGAATCCTCATGCCAGGCATATCTCGTATCACACCAGCGGCAGCGCAGGGGACAACCTGCCAAACGAATGAACACGCTCGGAACACCTGCAAGGAAACCCTCACCCTGAAGGGAATAGAATATCTCGTTTATTTTCATGGCTAAAATTATGGATTCCTGCCTGCGCAGGAATGACAGATGCGCGTTTTATTATTAATTTACGTATTTAATCGGGTCTTTCAGGCCGGCTTCTGAGAAACCTTTGAGCCTGAGTCGGCATGAATCGCATCGGCCGCAGCTTCTTCCCTGTGAATCCGGGTCATAGCAGCTATGGGTCAGCGAAAAATCCACGCCAAGCTGGGTCCCCCTGAGTATAATTTGTGCCTTGGTCATACCTAATAGCGGCGTATGAATGGTATACTTTTCTTTTCCTTCGACCGCGGCGGCTGTAGCAAGATTGGCGGCCTTTTCGAATGCGCTGATAAATTCGCCGCGGCAGTCAGGATAGCCGCTGTAGTCTGTTGTGTTCACACCAATGAATATATCGAAGGCTCCAAGGACTTCAGCCCAAGCGAGCGCATAACTTAGAAAAATTGTATTTCTTGCAGGCACGTACGTCACTGGAATTCCACTGCGACTTTCCAGCCCTTCGCGATCCTTGGGAACTTCAATCCTCGAATCCGTGATAGCAGAACCACCAAATGCTGACAGGTCGATTTTGATTATGCAATGTTCGACTACTCCAATAGAATTTGCAACTTTTTCTGCAGACTTTACTTCTTTTTTGTGCCGCTGACCATAGGCAAACGTTAAAGCATAGCACTGGAAATTCCCTTCACGCGCTATAGCCAAAGTCGCGGCGGAGTCCAGGCCGCCGCTTAAAAGAACTATCGCCTTTTTCTGTACCACAATTCAACCTTCATAACAGACAAATATAAATATGAAGCCCTTATAATTAAGCTTCATTGCGTCAATAGCGAAGCAATCCACATTTTCGCTGAGACTGCTTCGCTATTTGTTTACTCACAATAATATTTTTCAGAGTGTCTGTATTTTCTACTCAGAAATTATTTCGATTCCATTTATCTGGGGATTTTCAACGTCATATTGGAATGCAATCACGATCTGGCCGTCTACAGGCTCGATACCGGTGAATATTTTCACAACCGGCTTGTTAAATTCGCCTGCTTCTTTATACGGATCCAGGTCTTTAAGGGCTTCCTTTCCATTAATTGATACAGAGAAAACCCTTTCACCTACATCGTAAATACCTTCGAAAGTTTCCGCAAAATGCAGTTTTACAGTATATCTTCCATTGGGAACATCGAATTTATAGTCATCCATGCTGTATCGCTCGCTCTCATAAATCAGCGGGCAATTCGTTTCCTGGATATTCAAGCCGGGGCGTTCAATTGTTTGGCCGTAATCCGCACCCCACTTATTATCATCCGTCTTGTCCTGATCAGGCTGCCAGACATTGCCTGCCTTATCAGTATAGGCGTCGCCGAAGTATCCACAATTGACGCGTAAGACAAATTTGCTCTGAGTCGGAGTCGCCTCTTCTGCAGGCTCCTGGACTTCCGGCTGTGTCTCCTGTGCCGGCTGGGTTGCTTCCGGCGTCACCTGAGGTTGATCAGTGGTAATTTCGGGTTCCATTGCAGTTTCGTTCGTCTTGCAGCCGTATTGGAGCAATAGGGTTAGCATAGCCACTAATCCTCCGTATGGAAGGTTAATATAATTTGTTGTCAATTGGGCTTGTTTATGTAAAAACCCTTGTTATAATAGTATTAAAGGTTGATTAGTATTGAAAAAAATGAGCGAAAAGCCGGAAATAGAGTTATTTGAGAATCCTCGTCCTGAACGAGATTATTACATAAGGATAAATTGTCCTGAATTCACGAGTGTTTGCCCTCGCACGGGACAGCCGGATTTTGGTGAAATAATAATCGAATATTGCCCCGATAATTTTTGCATCGAGCTCAAGAGCCTGAAGCTATACATGCAAAGCTATCGAAACAAAGGGATTTTTTACGAAGCGCTGACGAATGATATTCTGGACTATTTAACCAGTAAGTGTAAGCCGCGTAGTATGAAGATAACGTCCCGCTTTACGCCCCGCGGCGGAATCACAACACAAGTGGTTGCAGAATATAAAACCGAACAATAGTTTTTCAATTGAGGTGGCAAGATGGCAATAGTATTTCACTGTCAATTCTGTAATAAGGAAATAAGAGCCGCCGATAGTGCAGGCGGGAAATGGGGAAAGTGCCCGAAATGCCATAATAAAATTTATGTTCCGAGCATTGATCCCGACGCGGAAGGGGAAGAGTTAAAATTGGCGCCCCTCGACACGGCAGAGGTCCAGAGGAAAAGAGAACTGATGGCTGAAACTTACAGGCTCACGCAGGATATTCTTGAAGAAAGAGAGGCTCCTGAGAATTCAGCGGAACCTGCCGGCGCAGTGTACGAGATGGATGACGAGGAACTGAAAAAGTACGTAATCCTCTTCCTTCGCCAGATGGCTGCCGGTGAACTGGAAGATGCTGAAAGAACTTCTGCATTGATTTCTCCGTTTAGTAAAAGAGTGGAAGAGATTGTCGACAGGATAGCTCTCAGCGAAATACCTGAGCCGCAGTTGGCTAATATCGCTCCCAACGTACTTTCAGGTTTTATAAGAACTCTGAGGTCAAAAATCAATTAAATATGTATAGTTTTTATTGTTACAAATAATATATGTAGTTTTAGTATTTTATATAATCCCGGTAGTAAGAACATTCAGTGGAACATCTCTGTGTAAGTTTTATCGGTCCTGAAGTCCGTTTATAAAACAGATTCTATTTGTTTGCAGCGAAACTGTTATTATTTATAATTTATATAGAAAAGCAGAGATACAACCCAATTAGATGTATATTACAACGTGGAGGGAAACTTGATATGTCTTTTGATACAACAGCGGTGCATATAACGCACGAAGCAGTAAGTAAAATAGGCGGCATTGGAGCCGTTCTTCACGGTTTTTTCACATCAAAATCTTATCTTGACGCAGTCGGAAGGTCTATCCTCGTAGGGCCTCTCTTCACGACTGAAGGTTCAGCCTTTGAGCGGCTCGGCGAAAACAGCGAAGTGCTCTACTCGTCCATCGACGGATTTGTGAACACAGGCTACGCAAATGCTTTTCGCAAAATCGAAAGTACGTTCAGCGCAGGCATTATATACGGCAGGCGGACTTTCACTGACAAGGAAACGGGAATCTCAAGTTCTCCTGAAGTCGTTCTCGTGGATGTGCGACACATGGATAAGGGACCCATAAACGAATTCAAGAGACGCATCTTCGAGGAATTTGGCATCCAAAGCCATTTATTCGAGCATCTCTGGGAGTATGAACAATACGTCAGGCTTGCGCCGGTTGCAATTGAAGTTCTAAAAGCCATAAGTGCCGCGAACGATTCTACAGTTGTGATATCACACGAGTTTATGGGAATGCCTACTGCATTAGCCGCTATCATCGAGCCAACCTGTAATTTCAAAACTGTATTTTACGCGCACGAAGTCGCAACCATGCGACGTATTGTTGAAGAACACCACGGTCACGATACAATGTTTTATAACGCGATGCACAAAGCACATGATGAAGAGCTCAGTGTCAATGAAGTTTTCGGAGATCAAAGTCATTATTTCAAACACTCTCTCGTTGAAGCTTCAAAATACTGCAATCAGATTTATGCGGTCGGTGACTATGTAATGGACGAACTCCGATTTCTCGCGCCGGAATTCGATTCGGCGCGGATAGATATAGTCTATAACGGCATCCCCGCCTATAAAATCAGCGTCGAGGAAAAACTCGCCTCAAAAGAAAAATTACAAAAATATTGCGAAAACCTTTTACACTACAAGCCTGATTTTATATTCACACATGTCACCAGGCTTGTGCGAAGCAAAGGAATGTGGCGCGATTTGCGAGTGCTTGAGCATATTGAAAAGGAATTCAGAACACAGAATAAAACAGCCGTTCTGTTCGTGCTTTCCACTGAAGTTGCACCCCGACGCAGCAAAGATATTTACAACATGGAGGCAACATATAACTGGCCTGTCGCGCATCGCGAAGGCTGGCCCGACCTGTCAGGCGGAGAAGCGAATTACTACACCGCGATACAGGAATTCAACGCGAAAAGCAGAAATATAAAAATCATTTTCATAAACCAGTTCGGTTTCGGTCCCAAAGAATGCGGCAAAAAAATGCTTCCTGATATGGAGTTCATGGACATAAGAAAAGGCTCCGACGTCGAGTTCGGCCAAAGCATCTACGAACCATTCGGAATAGCACAGCTTGAGCCGC